>DATLQY010001186.1:0-4526 GCA_035534975.1 Pirellulales bacterium | reverse complement strand
CGAAGCCAGCTACGGGACCATGAATAATCCGGGCTAATCATCCATCACCAGGACTTCCACCGCTTCGCCGGCCACGAACGCGCGGTCGCCGGCGGGGAACTGGACCAGCGCATTGGCGGCGGCCAGGCCACGCAGGTCGGCGGAGCCTTGCCATGCAAGGGGCTCGACCGTCGCGCCGGCGGCCGATTGCCGCAGTACGGCGGGATGGTACGTCGGACGTTCGCCGCGATGGATGAATGGCTGCGTCAGCCCGGCGTGGCAAGTGGCCAGGCCGTTGAACCCGCGCCCCGCAAGTTGGGCCAGCGCGGGCCGCACGAAGAGCTCGAAAGAGACGAAACTGCTGACCGGGTTGCCGGGCAGCCCAAAGACCAGCTTCGACGCCCCTCCGCTCACCAAGACGCCGAACCAGAGCGGCTTGCCTGGCTTGAGCCGCACCTTGTGGAAAACCTGCTCGACTTCCAACCCGGCAAGCACGCCCGGCACCAGGTCGAGCACGCCGGCCGACACGCCGCCGGAAAGGACGAGCACGTCGGCTGCCAGCCCGGTCGCGATCGAACGGCGCAGCTCGTCGCGGTCGTCGCGGCCGACGCCAAGGTCGACCGGCCGCCCGCCTGCCCGCGCCACCGCGGCGGCCAGCATGGGACCGTTCGAATTGCGGATCTTGCCCGGGCCCGGCACCTCGCACGGCGGCACCAACTCGTTACCGGTCGACAAAATGGCCACCGTCGGCCGAGGAACCACTCGCACGGCGACGCGACCGACTTCGCAGAGCAAGCCGATCTCGATGGCGCGCAAGGTGGCTCCCGCACGAACCACGACCTCTCCGCGACGGAACGACGCGCCGCGGCGCAGAATGTTCTGTCCCGGCTTCAGACCGTCGGCGCGAAGCAGCGCGTCGCCCAAGTGCGAGCGTGGCGAGGCCTTGACTTCGCTCCGCTCGATCATCACGACCGCGTCGGCGCCCTCGGGCAGTGGCGCGCCGGTCATGATCCGCGTCGCCGTGCCGTTGGTAACGCGCCGGCTGGGGACGTTGCCCGCCACGACCTCCTCGACGATCGCCAAACGCGCCTCGCCGCCGGCCATGTCGGCGGCCACGACGGCGTAGCCATCGACGATCGACTTGTCGTGCGGGGGCGAATCGACGTCGCTGGCCACGTCTTCGGCCAGGACCAACCCCAGCGCGTCGGCGACGGGCATTTCCACGGCGGGCCGAGGTTGCGAGTGCCGCGCGACCAGGGTGAGGGCTTCAGCGACGGAAATCATGTTCGTTGTCTCAGTCTTCGGACGCCGCGGCGAACGAGCTCGATGAGCGAAAGTCGCCGTCGGACAGCTTGAGGAACGCCTTGAGGATCTCGATGCCGCAGTGTGTCAGAAAGCTCTCGGGATGGAACTGCACGCCGTGCAGCGGCAACCGCTTGTGCCGCACTCCCATGATCTCCCGTCCGCCGTCGGGAGCATGACACCAGGCGCAAACTTCGAGCTCGTCACCGAGCGTGCCCGGCTGGATGACGAGACTATGATAGCGCGTCGCCTGGAACGGATTGTCCAAGCCCGCGAACAACCCCCTGCCGTCGTGGTAGATCTGGTCGGTCTTGCCGTGCATCAGGCGCTTGGCCCGCACGATTTCGGCCCCAAACGCGTGCCCGATCGACTGGTGCCCAAGGCAAACGCCGAGGATCGGGATTTGGGTTGCGAACCGGGTAATGCACTCGCAGGAAATTCCGGCCTCACGGGGCGTGCAGGGGCCGGGCGAAATGATCAAGTGCGTGGGCCGCTTGAAGGCGATTTCGTCGAGCGTGATCCGGTCGTTGCGGTGGACTTCCAGCTCGACCGCCGGGTCGATCTCGCCCAGACGCTGCACGAGGTTGTAGGTGAACGAGTCGTAGTTGTCGATCAGGAGGATCATGGGCGCATTGTAGCAGAAACAGACCGTTTCGGTTGGCGCCGCCACCGCCGCGCAAACCGCGAGGATCGAACGCTTTGGCCGGACTTTTCATGGCGTGGTTGGCCTACCCACTGCCGGAGGCAGTGGGGGTGCCAGGCGTCAGGAACCAACGGGAAGGGAGTAGGGCGCCTCGCCTGGTCGCGGCCTGGACGTAAAGTATAACCATGGACGACCGAGCAGCTTGGCCGCCTGGGCGGTCGTTATGTCAGCGGTTCGGCGATGGCGGATTCCCGGCCGCGTAAGGTATAACCATGGGCAGGTATAATCTCGAAAAAAAAGCGCATCACGGCCGGACAAAGCGCGCGGTAATGATGCGCTTTGGTGGTCATGGCGGGAAAAAGGGCGTTGGGAGGCGCTAGGCGTTAGGCATTAGGCGAGCGGGGGGCGTAAGCCCCCCGGTGTTTGCCTCGCCAAGGCCCTAGGCAGTTATCGGGTTGTGGGTCGGCTGCTCGTAATGTAGCCTTTCGCTCCGCTAAAGAATGCCCTTAACTTCAGCAATCAAAGACACCCATCCTTGTTCGACCAAGCGGAATTCCGTAAAGCACACCTGCATAATGAGTTAGGCGGTGGCAGCTGGCAGCTATGCGCGACAGGTCTCTCCGGCCGATCGTCAATCGTCTTCCGCGAGGCGGTAGAGAAACCGCTGGCCGCGGAGAAACAGATCCACGCCGGCGAGCGCCGCCGAGGAGCTGAAACTCTCGTCGAGACGGTTCGTCGCCAGGATCCTCGGCTTGTCAGCGTGACTGATCACCAACGTCGTACCGTCGCGGTCGGTTACGTACACACGGTCGGCGGCGCCGACGGGCGAGGAATAGACCTCGCTGATGCCGTCGAGCCGAAACGGCCCAGGTTCGTCTTTGCCGGTCCTCCATAGCTGCCTTCCGGTTCGTTTGTCGAGTGCCGCGACGAACGACCCTCCCTCGTGGTCCCAGTTGATGATCAGCGTGTCGGCGTACAGCACTGGCGAGGCGCCTTCGCCGTGGCCGTGCAGCGACTGCATCAGGCCAAAATCGCTTTTCCGTCGGGCTAGACAGCCCAAAGGTCGCGAAAGAAGGCGTCCTCCGTTTACGCCGTTTTGATGGCAGGGCGCCACGTTCATGCATTTGACTGCATATCGAGACTCTGCTATACTAGCTCGTGGAGTTCAATGTGAGCGAGAAGCCAAGGCCATCGAAGGCGGCTCGGATTGCCGAGTTCTACAAGCGGCTAGGCGCAGCGCCGCCGTGCAGTACGTTGGACGAGGCTTTTGAGCTGGTCTGTTCGACGCTGAACAACGTCGAGAATGAGCTCACCGACATCCCGTACAACCAGGAAACGTCCGATACCGACGGCAGGCTCTACCCTCCGCTTCGCGAAAATCTGCGGGACGTGAAGGGCCAGCCGCGCGTGCGGCGACATCGTCATCGATTTCACCTCACGTTTTTCGGAGACAATGGCTCGATTGAGATTCGGACGGTCCAAACCGGCCAAGTCGAATTTCAAAAACTTGGACGAGATGGGCAAGGAGTATCCCAACTATGAATCCCGTACAGAAACTTGCGAAAGTCGTAAAGAAGAGGTTCCCAACCGCCAAGTGTAACCTCGATCCGGCGGAGAACGACGCGGGTTCGTGGTTTCTCGACGTTGGCATGGCCGGCCACGGGTTGAACGTCGAGTGGCAGCCGAAACGGGGTTTTGGACTGACTGCCCGAGACGACGCGGTCTACGGCGAGGGGGCCGACGAGGTTTACCCCGAGCTCGGTGCCGCCACCCGAAGGGTCTTGTGGCTGTTGGAACACAAAAGTCGGACGTCTCCACCACTCGCGGCCCAGTTGCGCAATATCCGTTTGAAGCGCAGGCTGACGCAACAGGAAATCGCCAAACGCCTCGGCACCAACCAGTCGTCGGTATCCCGGCTCGAAGCCCGCGGGGAGAATATCGGCCTGCGAAAGCTTCAAGAATTGATCGCCGCCATGGGCGGTCAGCTCTCGCTGCATGTTGTATTCCCAGAGAGCGGCGACCAAGATGAACTTTCTTTGGGAGAGTTGCTGACGGGAACTTACGGGTGATGTCGGCCCATCCGGCTCTGCCATAGAAGGCGTCAGCGAATTGGTAAACGAACAAATCTCTGCGCAACGCGCTACACGGCTACGGCACACGGAGTGTGCCTGCTACTTTGAATTCAGCTCCTTCTTCGCCATTTCCGCGAACTCGTCGCCGAACCCCGCGGCGACGAGCTTGGCGAGCTCGCGGCGGGCGTCGTCGGCGCGGCCTAATTCTCCCAGCGATTGGGCCAACAGCCAGCGGGCTTCGCTTTCGAAGCCGGCCCCCACGGCGAGGCCGACGGCGCGGGCCAGGTGGCGCGCGGCGTACTGCTGCTGGCCCCGCAGCGCCAAAAGCTTGCCGCGCCAGAAGAAGGTCTGCCCGGCGAGCTTCTCGGTAGGGAAGGCGTTCTCCCAACGGTCGACCACGTCGAGCGCCGCGCCGTAATCTCCCGTCTCGGTGAACTCGCGGATCAGGTTGGGGTACGCGCCCAATTGCGCCGAGCGCACCTGCGCGGCGATCGGCCGGGCGGCCAGCGCCTCGGCCTTGCGATAGAGCG
>DATLQY010001185.1:0-4758 GCA_035534975.1 Pirellulales bacterium | reverse complement strand
ATCGGCGGGACGCTCAATCTCTCCGAAAGTCGCGTCAGCCAAATGCACAGCTCGATCGTCTCGCGCCTGCAAAGCCAGCTTGAAGGGCGGCGGCGCGAATTCGCGGCGTGAGCGGAACAGCCGGCGAGCAAGCCTGCGACGTGGCGATCGCAGGGCTGGTCAAGCACGAACTACAATCGTCGCACGATCGCCAACTCGAATGACGCCGCCTTGAACGATTTTGGCGTTGATGCCGCGCAGGCGCAGCTCCTTGCCTACGGCTGAATTGACGAATTTCATGGCGTCCGATCCAAAACGCGCCTTGAACTTCCGGCAGCCCGTGTGCGGCTGGGTGGTGACCTCGACGATGGCCGAGCCAATCGCGAATCGTGTCAAGGGTGGCAGATTGTCGGCGCTCAGGTCGATGTCGATGAAGAGCTGGTCCCCGGCCAGTTGCCAACGCTCTTTGTTCCCCGCCAGCAGCGAAATCACGCGGGCATTCATGACGTTGATCTGCATCTCGGGATGAGCCGAACCGTCGGACGTGTTCGAAGCCCCACGGATCCGCCAGTTGTCGCCGACGAGCCCTTCGTCAAGACCCTGGCGGCGTTGGTTGGATGACCACGTTCATTTTACTGCCCAAGGCCGGCCCGTTCAAGTGTGCAGGTAGACGCGGATCGCCAAGTCACTGGTGTCCTATCCGCATCTGTCATCTGGGCGAGCTCGGCCGGGCTTGCCCTCTTCACGCCCATACGTCAAGTTGGTCGAATGCCTCTCGCCAAGGCCTAACCACTCAAGAACGGCAGTCCGCTGCTTCTATGTCACCGACATCCCGGAGCCACGACATGAATTCGACAAACCGCAGAGATTTCCTCAAACACACGGGGCTGACCGCGGCCGCGGTGACGATGGCGGCACGCTGCGCAAAGTTAACCTGCGCTGAGTCGAAGGACACGTCGGCGAATGAACGACCGGTGGTGGCGGTGATCGGGACGGGCGGGATGGGAATGGCCCATGTGCGGCAGTTGGCCGCTAATCGCGGCGTGCGGCTGGCCTACGTCTGCGACGTCGACGAACGCCGTTCGCACGACGCCGCCAAAACGGCCGAAGCCGCCGGCGCGGCGCCGGCGGTCGAGAAAGACCTCCGACGTGTGCTCGACGACAAGTCCGTCGACGCCGTTTGGATCGCCACGCCCGACCATTGGCACGCCCCGGCCACGATCCTGGCCTGTCAGGCCGGCAAGCACGTCTACGTCGAAAAACCCTGCTCGCACAATCTACGCGAGGGCCGGCTGATGATCGAGGCGGCGCGGCGAAACCAGCGCGTCGTGCAGGTGGGCACGCAGAGCCGCAGCACCGACCACGTCCGACAGGCGATCGAGCGGCTCCGCTCCGGCGCGATCGGCGACGTGCTGGTCGCGAAGGCTTGGAACAGCCAGCGCCGGAGCACGATCGGCCATGCCCAGCCGAGCGAGCCGCCGCCGCAGCAGCTCGATTATGACCTCTGGCTTGGCCCCGCGCCGTTCGTGCCGTACCAGGCGAACCTGCTCCCCGGCATTTGGCGCTGGTGGCACGCCTTCGGCACCGGCGACATGGGCAACGACGGCGTGCATGACATCGACATTGCCCGCTGGGGTCTGGGCGTCGAGACCCATCCCGGCCGCATCGCCGCCCTGGGCGGGAAATCGTTTTTCGATGACGACCAGCAGTTTCCCGACACGCAGTACGTCGTATTCGAGTACGGCGCCGCCGCGGCCGGGCGTGCTAAGCAATTGATCTTCGAGCAGCGGATCTGGTCTCCGTACGTGCAAGAGGGGCACGAGAACGGAAACGCGTTCTACGGCACGGAAGGCGTGCTGATCCTGGGTAAGCAAAGCGGCTGGCAACTATTTGGACCAAAGAACAAGCTCGTCGAGGAAGGCCGCGGCTCGCCCGACCTGCCCGCGCACCACCGCGATTTTCTCGACTGTATTCGCGCGGGAGGGGCGCCGCATGCCGAGATCGAGATCAACCATCTCTCGTCGTCGCTGTGCCATTTGGGCAACATCGCCACACGCGTCGGCCGTGTGCTGCGGTTCGATCCGGCAACGGAACAGGTGCTCGACGACGACGATGCGCAGCGCCTCTTGCGCCGCGATTATCGCGACGCGCATTGGGCCGCGCCGCGGGGAGCGTAAGTACACTTCGTAAGCGCGTATTGGTTACCACGGTTGCCGTGGGAACGCGTCGAACCAGCGTGACATTTGATTGCAACCGGGATCGGCGACCGTTACGATGCTTGCAGGCAAGGCCCAATTGCGTCGTAGCTCGAGGAGGATCGCCATGATTTCGCACCAACATCTGGTTCGTCGTTCAGCTTGGATCGCGGCGGCCGTAATCTCTTGCTACCTGTCGTTTCCGTTCGGCTTTCCGTGCGATGCGCCCCTTTGGGCGGCGGATGAACCGGAAGCGAAATTCGAAGAGGGGTGGCGGAGATCGGTCCCGTTGTCGGAGCCTGACAAGAACGGAGGCACGGAAGAGTGCATTGCTTGGGTGCAGGACGGCTGGTTGCAGGTCAAGCGCCAAACGGCCGAGGGTGAGACGGAGTGGCAGGTCGTGCTGGCCCGCTCGGCCGACGCGGTGGCGCCAGAAATCGAGTTCATGGGCGCCGCTAGAGTAGCGCGTTTGGTGGTCAGATTTCGCGAGGGACGTTACTTCATCCGAAACACGTCAGCAATTCGTTCCCCGCGGCCGCGACCGGACATACCGGCGAATCTGGTCTGTTACCGCGAATACAAGACGCCCGGCGGCGACTGGCCACATGTGCCGCTGCCAGAACCCGATGGCCCAGGCAGGTCGATGTCGTTTTCTCCCAACCGCCTGCGCACATGTTGCCTATGGTCGATTTCCAGCCGTCCGTGGTTGGTCACTGCCACTGGACCGGCAGTCGATGAACCCGATTGTCTCGTGCGGCTGGACCATTTCGAGTTGGCGTACGGTCCGAATGGCAGCGTCTCGCAAAACATGCTCGTTGCCAATGTGACCAGAGGTGAGTCGAACGAATTGAACGTCAGGGATGATGGAGAGCTGCTGATTGCCAATTACATCGACGACCCGACGGCCCGGCGCCTGGTCGGTCGGCCCCCGGAGCGGGCCAACCAGATCGGCGTCGAGACCCCGGAATTGTCGTGCGAAAAATGGTTCAACACCGATCATCCCTTGACATTGAACGCGCTTCGAGGAAAGGTCGTGCTTGTCGTCTTCTTCAATAGCAGCGATGCGAGGTCGATCGGCGCGTTTCGAGATCTCGATGAACTATCGGCAAAATACCGCGAGCAGGGATTGGTCGTGCTCGGCGTCGACTCGCCGCATGGCGCACCGGACAAAGCCGTGAGCGACCACGGTCTCAAACTGCCGTTCGTCGTCGACGACGGCGAAACGGCCAAGCGTTACGACGTCAAGGCCATGCCGCTCTACTTTTCGATTCGCCGCGACGGCACGTTGACGTTCGTCCACAAGGCCGGCCCACCGCCACCGCGACAAATCGAAAGGCTCTTGGAACGGGACGACTGACCTACGCCGATTGGTGGTGGGTCGCCTGGACCTCATTGACCGGCTCCTTTCTGGCCGCCATGCTCTTGGCGCTCCGCGCCACGGGTGATCGTTTGGTGCGCCGGCGCCGCTGTTAGATCAGAAAAGCTCGCAACGATGACCGAAATCGTCCTTTTCCACGTGCTCGCCGCTACAAGTGGCGCCGCGTTCGGCCTGTTGGCTATTTGGGCGGGCTTGGGTCGGTTGCACTGGTCCGTGCGGTTCATCCCGGTCACTGCCGTCATCGTCTCCCTGTTTCCTGTGCCGGCGTACGATCTGGCCCTGGTGTTCGTTTCGCAGGCCCTGGTCGTGGCCGTGCCGTTAATACTCGTTCGCCGATTCACAGCGCTGCCGGCGGAAGGAATAGCAACCGAAGCTCCGCCGGGTTCCCACGCGTCGCGGCGATTCTCCGTAGCCGACCTGTTTCGCCTTACGCTGTTGATTGCCGCGGTGTTCGGCGTGGTGGCTTACCTGCCTGGAGACGTCCGGGCATCGTGGTGGAAGTACGTGTTGTTAGGCGCGGGTTTCGGAGTGGCCACGCTCGCGGGTGCTTGGGCCGCACTGGCTAACCGTCCCTGGTGGATTCGCTTGGGTGTCGTGTGCCTCGTAGCGCCGCTTGCCGGTGTTCCGACCGCCCTCGACCGGGAAACCTATTTTTTTTCCAGGGGGAGGGGGGTATTACAGTGGCCCTGGTGTGCTGTCACGGCCGCCGTAGCATTCTGGAGCACTCGGTTCGAGAAGGACAATCACGGTCGTTCGGCGACGTTAAAGCTGCTGATCTGCGAGCTGGCACTTGCACAGTACATTGCCGACCACGGCGGGCCGCCGAAAGATCTGGCCGACCTCGTCCCGCGATACCTGCCCGAGGTGCCCGAAGATCCATTCAGCGGCCGACCGCTGGTCTACCGGACAGAGCCCACCGGCTACGTGCTCTACAGCGTCGGCCAAAATGGTCTCGATGACGGCGGACAGCGCGGCACGTCATTTACCGACGGCGACTTGTTTCTCGATCCTGCTTCGCCGCCCGCAAGTGACGCCGCGGGTGAGGATTAGCTTGCTGTTGGCCGTTCCAAGACCGGGACGCGCATGGAAACGCTGAAACACATCCGGGGCATGGGCCTCGTTGTTCTACACATCTTTTGCAGCGACCCCTCGCCAGCTTGCCTGGCAGGTGAAGCAGTTTTCCAGGCTAGCCCGGCAAGCGTGCAA
>DATLQY010001184.1:0-15644 GCA_035534975.1 Pirellulales bacterium | reverse complement strand
TTGCTCTCCACCCCGTCTCTCGACGACGCAGTTACGATCGGTTACAAAGCTCTGACCAACTTCGACGGGGACTTGCACCCCGCTGATTCGGTGCGCTTGTAGGCGCACTAGCAGGCACACTCCGTGTGCCGTCGCTTTCCAACCGCCGACGTCGATTCGCTCAAGGTTACGGCACACGGAGTGTGCCTACTACGTTGCCGTGTACTGCGGCCCCGCGCAAGCCGCGTCCCAAGTGTCATCGAGCAAGAATCCCGGCCTTTTGGCGGGTCGTTGAAAAATCCGGCGGTCGTGAGGGGTTTGGACCGTTTTCGTCGCATGGTCTATTGGGACCGATTCCAATAGTGAAGACGCGGGTTGGGCCAGCATTTCGGCTCCCTCCGGTTTGGAACGCCCGATTGTCAATTTCGTCGGCAAGGCTTGCCGGCGCCGTCCGTGCGCTCAGGGTGCGCGCGCGGGCCGCGGAGGAGTCGTGCGCCATGTTCCCTTTCCAACGACGAGTAAAACCGCTGCGCTTCGGCAAACCGTCGCCGAAGAAATCAATTCGAAATGAGACGACGAGAACCAACGGACGGTGTTGCAGACGGCGGCGTCGGTGGCACGAGATCCTTGAAGATCGGTCGCTGCTCGACGCGAATTTCAACACGTTCCCGGCGGCGATGGACGCCGTGTTGAAGGACCTGCAAACCACGGTCAACGACCAAATCCTCAAAGTAGACATGCCGATCGTCGGCAACGGCCTGAATTCGCTTCCCGCCGACTCGCAACTGCTCGCGGACCTGCGAAGCCGATTCGACGCCGACTTCCAGGGCCAGCCCAAGACGGCTGCCGGCGTGCAGACGGCCCTGCAATCCGCCTTCATCGACCTGGGCTGGTCGGGAGCAAGCGTCAACGTCGATGCGCACGATCCCAACAATGTGGTTTTCACCGTGGCGCTGGCGCAAACCCCGACCCCATTGTCCGAATCGTTCGATTTTCATTCGGGGCTGCTTGTCGACCTGACCAACATCACCGACGACAAGAACAACCCCATCCAGCCCGTCCAAGTCGCCGTGGGTCTAAACGACAGTGGTCAGTCGGTGTCGAAGCTCGAGTTCACGGTCACGTCGAACGACGTGCTGCTCGATACGGCCGACACGTCGCTGTCGATCCACTTACAGGCCACGCTGCCCAAGCTGGCCGGCGCGCACGCCGAGCTGGCGGCCGTGGTGAACGGCCAGCCGGTGGGCCTGCTGCCTGTACTTGTTGCCGACGGGACGAACGCCCAGAGTGTCGGCCTCTCCAAGGCGTATGACCCCAGCGATTTTCACGGCGATTTCAATCTCGCCCTGTCGGGGGGCAATGTGTCGGCGGTCACGACGTTGCAGCAGAACAGCAAAGCGCTCGAGTCCGGAAGCACCGTCAACTTCGCCAACGGCAACGCCGAAATCAACCTGGCCTTGGCCGTCGACCCTTCGAAGTTCGCCAATGTCCAGGAGACGTTCCCCTCGATCGGCACCGACCTGGCGATCGGCTGGACGTTCCCCGACGGCGCGGTGTCGAACGCGCAGCTTCCCGGCGACGGCAACGGGCCGGGCAATATCCCAAGCGTCGCATTCAACGACTTTCAGATCACCAACGTTGCGACGTTTCTCGATAGTCTCTTGACCCCGGTGCTCCAGCCGCTGAACCAGTACATCATTCCGCCGATCCAAGAGGCGCTCGACCTGCTGAACCAGCCGTTGCCGATCATCAACCGCACGCTGCCGCAACTCCTGGGGGTCAGTTGGAACCAGAACACGGCCGATGTATTCCAAGCCGTGCTTACGGACATCGAGAATTACCAGGGCATCACCGAAAAGCTGGCCGGCGACCTTGTGTTCGGCAGCTTCAGCCTGCAAAACGTCGATTTGCGCAATGTGCCCTTCAACGCGATCGATCTCACGAAGTGGAGCGCGAGCGGGGCCCCCAACACGCAAATCGTCCAGACGATCGAAACGGACGTCACCAACCTCTTGCCGGGCACGTGGTCCTTCCCGCTGTTCGATGACCCGGTGAGCGCGCTGGGCCTCTTTACCGGGATCAACGTGACGCTGGTCGGGTACGTGTCGCCCCTGATGAGCTTCAGCCTGAACAATCCCCCTTTGCCCGACATCCCGGTCCCGTTCTTTCCGTCCTTGGCGCTGCACGTCAGCGTGAACAACCTGACCGTAAGCGGGCAAGTCGCGTTCGGTTACGACACCAAGGGGTTTCTGGCGAACCCTGCAAAACCCGATCCACTGGAGGGTATGTACCTCTACAACCCCGATCCCAAGAACCAGGTTTACACCGGAGTCCACATCTCCGGCGGCATCTCGCTCGATTTGGTGATCGACCAGGGACTCTACGCGGTGGGAGTCGGCGGGAGCATCAGCACCGGCAACCAGCCCGCGCTCCTGGGCCTGGATGACGATCACGTCCACTTGGACCAGAACAATCAGACCGTGCCCGACTTCGACCTGGCCACGGTCAACGGCCAATCGATCAACGTGGTGCGCTACGACAACCTCAAGTACCTGGCTGGGCAGGGTTCGGTTTGCCCGCTGTTCAACGCCCAGGGCCAGTTGGGCCTGAGCCTCAACGGGTACGTTCGGATCGGCATTCCGCCTTTCGACTTCCAAGTCAGCCAGGATTACGGCTTCATTCCCGTGTGGAACTTCGCGAACCTGTGCAGCATGGGTCAGAACCCCGGCCTGGGGAGTTTCGATCCGAGCACCGGCACGCTGGTTTTGAACTGGGCGGCGAACGCGGGCCAGCGCAATGTGATGAAGGGACCGCAGCCGTCGGAGACGTTCGACGTTTCGCCGGTCCCCGACCCGCAGCACCCCGGCCAGTTCGTGCCCGGCGAAGTCATCGTCAGCGCCTTCGGTTATACGCAGGTCTTCGGCGCCCCGACAGCCAATGGACAAACGCCGGTGACGACCATCGTGGGTCTGGGAGAAGACAACAGTGATACGACGATCGCGAAGGAAAGCGTGATGATCGAGCAAGGAGTCACCGCCAACGCGGTGCTGGTGGCAGGCAGTGGAACGAAGGACCTGAAATCGACGTTGCGGTACCAGGGAGACGGCAACGCCTGGCTGTTCGGCGGGGGGGCGGAGCAGAACTTCCTCGCCGGCGGCAATGGACGGAACGTGATCGTCGGCGGCGACAACGGTCTCCTGGGCGGTGGATACCCGGGCGACCCGCAGATGCCCAACGTGCTGGTCGGCGGCACCGGTCCCAACAGCCACAACATCATCATCGGCCAGGAAGGCGGGGCCACGCTCACCGCCGGGCCCAACGACGGCGACATCCTCATCGGCGGCAGCGGTTTCATCGACGCCTCGCAGACGTTCCATCCCTCGTCGTTCACGTTGAACGCGGGCAAGGGCAGCGACGGACTCGTGGGCGGCCAGGGCGGAATCAACTATTTCCAGTGGCAGGAAGGCGACGGCGATACCACCATTTACGGCGGAAATCCAAACCTAAGCCTTGCCGCTTACCGGAATAATTTCCTCGACATCCAGGGTCTCCAGGGGCACGAGCAATGGACGGTGAATCGCGTCGCGGCGCCGCCGCCGGTGCTGCCCAACAATTTCACACTTGTCCCGCCGCCCTACACCAACGGTGTGCCCCAGGAACCGGCGGTCATGAATCCCACGTCCAACGTGCAAGGCGTGCAGATTCAAGGCATGATCCCCGGCCAATCCACACCGGCGACGATCACCGCGGCGAACCTCGACGACCTCAGCATCGACACACCGGGCGCCGATCCCAACCACCCCGCCGTCGCCGGTCCGGGGGGCAATACCTATACGATCAACGACGTCACCGGCACCGGCCTGCACTACATCAACGTCAACTTGCACGAGGCCTCGGCACCCAGCGGATCGGCCACCCCCGACGCCAATCCCAACACGATCGTCGTCAACGGCAGCACGCAGTTCGCCAACACGGTCCAGGTCGATTCCGACTTGTTCCAAACCGGCACCACGCAGGTCACCGTAACGCCCAACGTGCCTCCCGGTCCGTCGGGCGGCGCCCTGCCGGGCGATTTTTACCAGGTCACCACCGCCATTCCCCAAGTCGGCGATAACCTGAGCGTGAACACGTTCGGCGGCAACGACCAGGTGACGGTGCTTTCCACGCAAGGTCTGGGCAGCACCAACATCAATACCGGCGCCGGCGACGACTCGATCACGGTCGGCGGGTCGACCGGCGTCAGCCTCGATGCCATCATGGGGCCGCTCCATATCGACGCCGGTGCGGGTGACTTCAACCGAGTCCTCTTTACGGAAGCCACCAGCACGCAGGGCGATACGGTGGCACTGACCAGCAGCCAGCTCGTTCGAGTCAACCCCCAGCCATTGCCCCCATACTTCGTCGATACTTATTTCGGCCGGCGGACCGTTTCCCAGCGCTACCCAATGCACATCACCTACCAGGCGATGGGCGGCCATTTCGAGAGCGGCGGCCCCTTCGGCGGCGGAGTCGAGCTCGATACCACCCAAGGCGCCGACACCGTTTCCGTGCCCAACGACCTGGCCCTGGCGCCGACCACGGTGAACACCTCGGGTGGCGCCGGCGACCAGGTGTTCGTCGGCTTCGATCATTTTCCGAACGGCCAGAAGGAAAATGCCAGCACGCTCGACAACCTTCCCTCAACCCTCACCGTCCAGGGTTCGCCCGGTCAGAACACGTCGCTCGATATCGCCGACGAGGCCTCGACCCAGGCCGAATCGTACGTCGTGGACGACAACGTCGTTTTCCGCACTTCGGCGCCCGGCGCAACGATCGATTATTCCGATCTGGGCGGCCTGACGCTCAACGCGGCGGCCTCGCGGAACAACTCCATCTGGGTCGATGGCACGGCCCAGGGGACCGCGACGACGGTCAACGCGGGCGACGGCGACAACACCCTGACCGTGCATCACGACACCATCAACGGCCACGTGCTCGATTACGTCCAGGGGCGGCTGACGCTCAACGGCGGCGGGGGGACCGACGCTCTGAGCCTGTTGGACGACGGCAACACGGCCGGACAAAGCTACGTGCTTGGCGCGGGGTTCCTCGACCGTCTGGGCCCGCCCCCGGTGGACATCAATTTTTCCAAGATCAGCGGCCTCGATTTGCTGTTGCCCGCCGCCGCCAATCTTTCCAACACCATCACGGCGGCCGGAACTCCCAGCGGCGTGCCCGTCAAAGTGGAAACGGGCGGCGGCACGAACCAGATCAACGTCACCGACACCCAGTTGGGGACAATCGACGGCATCCAGGGCCCGTTGACCTTCAGCGAGACGTCCGGCGCGCAAAACACGATGGCCGTCGACGATTCGGGCCTGGTCCTCGGCCCTCCCGTCAGCGAGACCTACGAGGTGGACATCACGGCGAGCGGCGGCACGCTAACCCGCGGCGGCATCGCCACGATCATGTTCGCTCCGCTCGTGAGCTTCACGCTGAAGGTCCGGGGAAATTCGAACAATACCGTCAACGTCGACGCCACGGCGCAGGGTTCGCCGGTGCTGATCGACGGTGGAACAGTGACGAACGACGTCGTTGTCGGCGATCCACAGGCGGGCACGCTCGACTCGATCGGCGGCGACCTGGCGGTGCATGGCGCCGCGGGCGCCGCGAGCACCGTGGTCTCGCTCGAAGACAAGAAGGCGGCGGCCGGCCGGAGCTATACGATCGACAGCGGCGAGTTCCAAGCGGGTAGCCCCATCGCGCCCGTCACTTTCGATCATCTCACCGGCCTGGTGCTCGACGCCGGCAACCAGGGCAACCAGATTGCCGTCAACGGCACCGCCGTCGGCAACCACGTGACGGTCAACGCCGGCACCAACGACCTGATTCAGGTCGGCCTGGCCACGAGCTCGTTGCAGCCGATCCAAGGGCGCGTCGACGTGGTCGGCACTGGCACGAACGACAAGTTGAACATCATCGATACCAACGGCAGCCCCATGGCCGCGTACGACCTGACGGCCGCGGAGCTGGATCATCCGCCGACGGCCCCGGTCGGCTACCAGGGCCTCGCCGGCGTGCTGCTCGAGGGGAGCGACAACGGCGACGTCTATCACGTCGAGGGCATCCCGCCGGCAACCAAGGTGCGGATTGCCGCCGCGGGCGGCGGAAACGCCCTGATCGGTCCTGATACGAACAACCTTTGGGAGTTTCAATCCAGTCAGAACACGCTCGACGGGCGCGTAACGTTTTCCGGCATCCAGGGCCTGCAAGGGGGCGCGGACAACGACACGTTCAAATTCGAAGGCGTGACGTTTAACGGCACGATCGACGGCGGCGGTGGCGACAACACGCTGGATACCAGCGAGATGAAAGCCGAACAGATCACCCTCAAGCGCGGCGCCGTGTCGGGCAACGGGTTCTACGGCTGGGTGTCGTCCGTCGCCGACACGATTGACGAGATCGATGCCCTCGTGTCCTTGACCGGCGATGGCTCTACCGTGGACGGTTCCTCACCCAATTTCACCGGCGACTTTACGAGCAAGCTTTCGGCGGGAACCTCAGCGGCCCCAACGCGGCCGCCGTCGAGGCCGTGTTTGGCACATCGTTCGACGCCAATCCGGCGGCACTCGATTCGAAAGGTCTCGATCAAATGCTCGTGAAACTGGCGGCCTTGCACCTCTCCGCCGAAGGCAGCCCAAGGGCGCCCACGGAAAACTTCGTCGCCGCGGTCTTCTATGACCTGTTGAACCGCGCGCCCGACTCGGGCGGTTTGGCTTATTGGACCAGCCAACTGGGCGGCGGAGCGCCGCGCGGCGAGGTCGCGCAACAATTGACCCACAGCGACGAGTACTTCGCCACGATCATCGATCCGGCCTACCAACAATTCCTGGGGCGCGAACCGGACGCCTCCGGCTTGCAGTTCTGGACGGCGCAGATGCGAACCGGCCTGACCGACGAGCGCTTGGAGGCGGGTTTCATCGGCTCGCGGGAGTTCTTCGACCACAGCGGCGGAACGAACAAGTCCTGGGTCGACGCGATGTACCAGGCTCTGCTCGGCCGTGCCGCGGATGCCCAAGGCGAGGCCTACTGGGTTGCGCAGGTGGATCAGGGCGCCAATCGCTCGGATGTGGCCTATGGTTTCGCGGCCAGTCTGGAACGCGAGGGGCAACGGGTTTCGAACGACTACCTCACCTACCTGGGCCGCTTGCCCGACGCGACCGGTCTCGGCTTTTGGGTAAGCCAGTTTGCCGGCGGGTTGACCAATGAAGACCTGATCGCCGGCTTTGTCGCATCGAACGAGTACTTCGATGAGAACACTTGAGACTCGCTCACGTCAGCTCAACGACAACACCATCGCGCACAGAACGACGACGGCGGCCAGGCCGAGCAGACTGAGGGGATCGAGCGGAGGTAGCCGCATGGGAGTTCTCCTTGAAAGCGGTGTTTTTCGTCAGAAGTCTACTCCTCATACGGCCGGCGCGCCGTTTGTGACACCTCCCGCCACAGAATCTCTCGCGGCCATTGACGGCGGTCCGCTGGGCGGAGCCTACCGCTTCGCGGAGATCTTGGCGGATAGGCGTTCCTCCGCGGCGCGTAGCTCGCCCGTCGGGTCGCTCGGCGCGAAGTCGTCCGGCGCGAACGCCTGGCGAACCTCGACTTCGACGCCGCCGTCGAAGGGCGCGCGCTTGAGCCATTCGATCGCCTCTTCCTTCGATTTCACCTGCCAAAGCCAGAAGCCCGCGACCAGCTCCTTCGTTTCGGCGAAAGGGCCGTCGATCACGGTCCGGTTTTCTCCCGAAAACTTGACGCGCGCGCCCTTGGAGCTCGGGTGCAGCCCCTCGCCGGCGAGCATCACCCCGGCCTTCACCAACTCTTCGTTGAACTTTCCCATCTTCGTCAGGAGCTCACGGCTGGGGAGAACGCCCGCCTCCGATTCCTTGCTTGCCTTGACCAGGATCATGAATTTCATCGTCGTGTCTCCTTCAGGATTGGGGTTCCGAGCCGGCTCCCCCGGACGATTTCGAACCGCCGAGCCCCGGCCTTACTTACTTGTCGAACGGCCGATAGCGAAATCGACACGTTTCGGCGCCTTTTTTCAAGTGCCGCCGTTCGGGTCATGCCTGGGGCGATTGTACCTCGCGCAGCCGCCGCTCGAGAAACCGTCGTTCGCTGTCGTTGGTGACCAGCTCGAGCGCTCGCGCATAGCTGCTCGCCGCTTCCGCCGACGACCCGATGCGGCGCAGCAGATCGGCGCGCGCGGCATGCAACAAGTGATAGCCGGCAAGCTCTCCGGTCGCGGCGAGCGCATCGATCAAACCGAGCGCCGCCCGAGGGCCGTCGACCATGGCGACCGCCACCGCTCGGTTCAGCGTCACGACCGGAGAGGGCTGCACGCCCTCGAGAAGACCGTAGAATTGGGCAATCCGAGGCCAGTCGGTAACTTGCGCCCGCGCCGCCCGGCAATGCTGGGCGGCGATCGCCGCCTGCAACGCGAACGGACCAGGCCCGCCGCGAAGCGCCTCCTCGACGAGCGGCAACGCCTCGTCGATCTGTCGCCGGTCCCAGCGACTGCGATCCTGTTCTTCGAGAAGGATTAGATCACCGGCCCCGTCGAGGCGTGCTGCGCGCCGTGAATCCTGAAGCAGCATGAGGGCGACGAGGCCGGTCGCTTCCGCCGGCGGCTGGGGCGCCATCAACATCCTGACCAGGCGTCCAAGTCGGATGGCCTCGGCGCAAAGATCGGTCCTCACGAGCGACTCGCCCCGGGTGGCCAAATAGCCTTCGTTGAAGACCAGGTAGATCACGGTCAGCACGGCGCCGACGCGCTCGGGCATGTCGCGCGTGTCGGGCACGGAATACGGAATGCCGGCATCGCGGATCTTGCGCTTGGCACGCACGATCCTCTGCGCCATCGTCACCGCGGGCACGAGAAAGGCGCGCGCGATCTCGTCGGTTTCGAGGCCGCCCAGCATGCGGAGCGTCAGCGCGACCTGCGCCTCGGGCGATAGGGCCGGGTGGCAGCAGGTGAAGATCAGCCGAAGACGATCGTCGGGAATTTCACCGCTGTCGTAATCCGGCGCCTCGACGGTCCGGATCGACCCGGACGCGGCGTACGATGTCAGTTTTTCCTCGAACTTCGCGCGCCGCCGGATGCGGTCGATGGCCTTGTGACGCGCCGTCTGTATAATCCATGCGCGGGGCGACGCCGGGACGCCGGAGGCCCCCCACTGGTCCACAGCGGCCGCAAAGGCCTCCTGCGCCGCCTCTTCGGCGACGTCGAAGTCCCTTACCAGCCGAATCAGCGTGGCGACGATCCGGCTCCAGTCGGAGCGATAGACCGCATCAACTGCCGCATGGGCGTCCGAAAGCATGATGGATGTTAAATGATTTTCGCCGGAGTGTCGATCCGGGCCCTTTTCGTTCGACTTATCTGTTGGAGGAACGACCATGAAATACATGTTGCTGATTTACGAGGGCGAGAACGCCGTCAGCGAAGCCGAGCGCGAGCACTGCTACGCCGAGTCCACGCAGTTGGCGAAGGATCTTCAAGCAAGAGGGCAGTACCTGGCCGCCAACCCGCTCCACCCGGTGTCGACGGCGACCAGCGTGCAGGTTCGCGACGGCAAACGGTTCGTGACCGATGGCCCCTTCGCGGAAACGCGCGAGCACCTTGGCGGCTACTTCCTGATCGACGCCAAGGATCTCGACGACGCCATCGCCGTCGCCGCGCGGATTCCAGGGGCACGCAGAGGCACCGTCGAGATACGTCCGGTCATCGAAATCGCGGGACTGCCGGCCGACAAGTAACCGCCGAGACACTCCGCGTGCCGGAAACTCAAACCCAATGGGGAAAGCAACCATGTCATCGGATCATCAAACCGAGCGAGTCCCGAAGTTGTTGCTCTGGGCCGGACGAGTCATGGGCACCCTGCCCGCACTCTTCCTTTTGCTGGACGCCATCATGAAATTCGTGAAGCCGGAACCCGTGGTGAAGGCAACGGTGGAACTCGGGTACCCTGAAAGCGTCATTGTCGGTCTTGGGATCGTGCTGCTCGCCTGTACGGTACTCTATTTGATCCCACGTACCGCCATCCTCGGAGCCATCCTGTTGACGGGCTATCTGGGCGGCGCGGTCGCATCGCACTTGCGCGCCGGCGATGGGCTGTTTCCAATCCTCTTCCCGGTCGTTTTCGGCGCGCTTCTGTGGGGCGGCCTCTACCTGCGCGACGAGCGGCTGCGCTCACTCATTCCCTGGCGGCGCTAGAGCCGGCAGCCTCCGCCGTAAGCTTCTGTCTTCGTGGCAAGGCGATCATGTAAACATTGAACTTGCCCCTCCTTGTCTCATCACATTTCTGGTATACTACAGAATGAAACGATGACGCAAAGCAAAGGATAGGCTTTCCAGCCTGACTGCGCAACTCGTGGTCCAGTCAGGCTGGAAAGCCTAACCTATTTCAGGCACCTCTGCTTGCAGTCGTTCATTTGCGTAGCGGCATTGCCGGCTTTTGTCATGGAGAAACATCGAGTGCCGTTCCGGCGTAATCCCTTTAGCAGCCTTCTCGCTTGTCGGCCGAACGGTTCGAATTCCAGCACGATGCCCATGTCCTTGGTGCTGTGCCTGACCCTTGGCACGAGCGGCGCCCCGGTTCAAGCCCAGACGTCGTCGCCTCGCACCGTCGTCCCAGATACACCCGTCCCCCCGGCGGCGGTCCCGCCGCCCTACATAGACTATTCCTCGAAGCACTTTTTGGTCCACACCGACCTGCCGCGTGAAGAGGCGCTCGCCTTGGTCGAACGGCTCGAAGCGACGCTGGGCGTCGTTGCCGTCTATTGGGACCGGCCCTCAAGGCGCGTGATCGAATGCTACGTCGTCCACGATCTGGCGCAATGGCCCGATTCGGCCTTGCCGCATCCCTTGGCCCGCATCCTCGTCGGCGGCGTCGGCGGTGGCACGATCGGAACGCCGGAGCAAAACGGCGGGCGGACGACGCTGAAGGCCCAGGTTTATGCTTCCACCCAGCCCGGCATTGCCGAGCACGAGACGGTCCACGCCTACTGCACGCAAGCCTTCGGCGCCGCCGGTCCCGACTGGTACAAGGAGGGAATGGCCGAATTGGCCTACTACGGACGAGAACGCCGCGACGGTGTGGGTTGTCCCCAGGTGGTCATCGATGGCCTGCGGCAAGGTCAGCTCCGCTCGCTCAACGACATCGTCAACCGCGGTCGTTTCACCGGGGCGCTGGCCAAGTCGGTGGATGACCTGCTGTCGCGAAACGAACGCACCGAGGGAGCCGGGACACAAGTGCCGCTTGCTCTTTGGACGGCCGAACACGGCGACGTGGTCAAGGAAGCCCGCCAGGCCTACCATTGGAGTTGGGCCTTGTGCCACATGCTCTGTCACAATCCCAACTACGCCTCCCGTTTCCGCGCGTTGGGCCGGGCGTACTTGACCAGCCATCCCTCGACGTTCGAACAGCACTTCGGCGCCGTTGCCCGCGAAATCTCCTTTGAGTACCGCTTTTTCGTGAAACACATTGACGTCGGCTATCGGGTCGATCTCTGCGCCTGGGACTGGAAAACTCGCTTCCGTGAATTCGATCGTCACGACGCGCGCTCAGCCAGGGTCCATGCCAACCGCGGCTACCAGGCCTCCGGGCTGCTCTTGTCGAAGGGACGGCGTTACCGCTTTCGCGGTACCGGCCAGTGGACCACCGCCCCCGACCGCCCGGCCAGTTCGGCCTCGGGCGACGCGGAAGGACGAGGCAAGCTGGTGGGCGCCGTCATGCATGAGCACGAGCTGGGCGACTGGTTCGAGCTCGGAGCCGAGGGTCAGTTCACCGCTGCCGGCGACGGCAAGCTCTATCTGCGTTGCGAAGACGCCTGGAACGAATTGGCCGACAACGAAGGAGCGGTCACAGTTCGGTTCGAACGCGCTGTCGATTAGGCGACGCAACGCCTTCGCCCGTCGCTGACCCACTCAGTGTGTCCCGCCGCCTGGTCACCTAGAACCGGCTGGAAACCCGCTTGCCCTCCTCCTGCTGGCATGGGAAACTGACGGGCATGGCCAAGCTGCTCGCCAGGATCGTGAACTTGCTGACGCCCAAACGCCGCTGGGTACAGTTCTCGATGCTGACGTTGTTCCTGGTCGTGACCGTGCTCTGCGTAGGATTGCGACTGGTCGTCGTGCCGGCCGAGAAGCAGCGACGTGCCGTGGCCGCCATTAAAGTTCTTGGCGGAAGGATTACATACGTGAAGCCCGACCAGAAGGCGACCGAGGCGTTCCCCAGGCGATTCCTGCGACGCTGGTTGCCGCATGACTATCTTGATGAGGTGCAACATGTTGATCTCGCTGTCTCGAAGGTGACGGATGCTGGACTGGCCCACCTATACGGACTGACGGGGCTGCTATGCCTTACTCTCGGTGGAACTCAAGTCACGGACGCTGGAGTTGCGAAACACCGGGAAGCGTTCCCGAAGTGTCGAATCTTTTGGCCGTGACACCCGCCTGCTCCCGCTGGAACCAGCAGGAGGCGCCGCCCTTGCCCGCCCGGGCGCCGGGTCATTTGTCGGCTCAAGTAGCTGCCGCGTGGCGAGGGAATCGGTCTGCTGACGTCTCGTGGTCTACTCGCCAAATTCGCGTTCGACCAGCCGCCAACCCGCGCCCTCCACGGCCAAGGCGCCGACGAAGCCGGGGGCCGGGTTCAGGTCCGCGAGCTTCCACCGCTGGGCCTCGCCGGGCGGTCCATCGATGCGCAAAAGCATTGCCGGTTCGCCGGGCGTCAGCGCGACGTCAAACGAATCGAGCGGCAGCGACATGCCGGCGCCGATGACCTTGAGCACGGCCTCCTTCCGCACCCAACCTCGGAAAAACGCTTCGGTCCTCTGGTCGCGGTCGATTTCGGCGAAGGCGGCCCGCTCGTGCCGAGAGAAGAACCGCTCGACGATCTCGCCCAAGTCGGCCATTTCGCGGAGCTGCTCCACGTCAACTCCCACGCGCCGCGAGCGGGCCACGGCAACCAGCGCCAGTGAGTGCGAATGGCTCACGTTGAATTCGAGTTGGTCCTTGGATGGCCGGTGCGCCAGGCGCGGCTTGCCGTTTTCGGCGTACTCGAACGCCAGCCGGGCGGGCGCTTCTCCGAGAACCCGGCCGAGGATCGTCCTGAGCGCCGAGCGGCCGGCGGCGAAGCGGAAGCGGTCCTGCTCGAAGTGCAGCCGCTCGAGGCGAACCAGCTCGTCGGCCGACAGCACATGGAAACACCGCCGCGCGCCGGCCTCCGGCCGATCGAGCGCCACGCGCCAGACATGCACCTCATCGGCTTCGACGCCGCGGTCGTCGGGCAAAATCCGCCAGTCGTCAATCGGATCGTGCATCCGATCGATTCTACCACGCTTCGCCGCGCCGGATAGAACCAACCGCGCGCTGATGATCGACATAGTCGAAAACCTCGACGATGGGCACGTCGAGCCGCCACGGTCCCCAGCCCGCTCCGGCCGGCCGGATCGTTTTGCGAAAGACGGGCCGCCCGTGCTCGACGAGCCGGCGGTCGGCCTCCGACCAGAAGCCCGGCCGCCGCTCGACGACGTACCATCGGTAGCGCCCCGGTTCGTGAGGAAAGCAGTCGCGGCGCAGCGTTCCCCAGCGCCGCATCAGCTCCAGGTTCGCCCACGACAAGGGGGCGAAAGCGATCTTTTCGTCCTGTTCGGTGTGCTCGTGCAGCCAGGCGAGCACTTCGGCGTCGAGCCCGTCCCGGTAGTAGGTCGCTTCCATGCCCAGAGCGTCGGCCCCGCGCAGTCCGCCGACCAGCAGGTTGTAGTAGCAGAGCCACTGGGGCGCGTACCAGATGGTGCTCGAGGCCGAGCCGGCCAGCGCGGCGATCACGGTCCCTCGCATGAGCCAACGGCGCGCCGCCGCCCGTGGCTGGACTCGCAAGAGTTCAGTCGGTAGCTCCGACACTCCGTGACGGAGACTGCCGTTCGCTTTGCCACCGACGCGCGGCCGCCCACCGCCAAGTGCCGGGCTTGCGTTGCACCACGCCCAAAGCGCGTCGCCGCCGACGCCGGCCAAGAGCGCCAGGAACGCGAAGCTTGGCAAGAACAACCGTTCGGCGTCGTGAGGCGGCGCCCAAGGCATCGCGCGCACGACAACCAGAATTGCCCAATGACCGACAAGCAACAGCGGCTCGGGCCGAATTCGCCAGGCGCGCAGCGAGCGGAAAAGGCCCGCCGCGAAGAGCGCCAAGGTCCCGACGGGCACGGTAATCGCCGTCCACACAATCGTGTTGTGCCAAGGAGCGCCGCTACGCGCGTCGTAGCGCCGGCCGAGGTACATCGTCGGAATATTGAGGGCCGGCCGGTCGGCGCGGTCCAGGTTCAAATCCAGAAACGTCGCGAACCCTTCGAGCGGATCGTGCCAGAGGGGCGGATTGAGCGCCCAGAACGTCAGCCCCGCCGTCGTCAGGCCGATCGCCAACCGTCGCGCGGCGTGGCGGCCGCCGAAGGCCGCCACCCAAAACACGAACGGCAATGGGGCCAACCAGCCGGTGAATTTGCAGCTCATCGTCATCCCCAGCGCCGCGCCCCACACGGCGCTCCAGCCGGCCTTGCGTTGCGCCGGCTCGAACGTCGCCCAGGCCAGGAGCCAGCAGCTCGTCAAGGGACCGTCGAACGAGGCGAAGTGCGCATGGGCGAACAAGCGCTGCAGCGTGATCAGCGCCGCCGCGCCCGCGAGCGCGGCGACGGGCGAAACCATCCGCCATAGCCGGTACACCGCGGCGGCGACCGCCAAGGCGAAGAGCGCCATCGGGCCGAACCGGGCCGCGTTTAAAGGCGCGAACCATTCCTCGCCCAGCGATTGGCCGGCCGCGATCACGGTGCCATAAAAGGCGGGGTGCCCCTCGATCCTGGTCGTGTAGCGCCAATCGTCGTCGATGGCCTGTTTGGAAAAGGGCCCTGTCCAGAATGGCTCTGTCCAGCTTTCGCCGAAGCGGCCGAACCAATGGCGGATTCCCTCGGCGCGATGGATGGCGTTCCCCTCATCCCAAGTCATCGGCAAGATCGGCGAGGTCGCCGCGAGCGAAGCGAAGCACGCCATTGCGACGCCCAACGAGGCGATGAAGGGCCGGCTCAGTTTGGGCATCGCGGGTTCCTCGTGCGAATGGTTCCAAAGCGGAGCGTGAGGTAAACCTTGTGAGGCCAGGGGCTTGTCCCCTGGAGATTCACGCTCGTTTCTAGATCCGCGGGCTCCCTGGGCTACCTGCTTTCGTCCGTGTCGCCTCGCAGGCCGCCTTCGGCGGCCTGCGAGGCGATACGGACGACGGGCATGCGGCCGCTATCGATCTAGATGCCAACGTGAAACTCCAGGGGGCAAGCCCCTGGCCTCTCACGAAGAAGCCCGTAAACCTCTGGGGCGTAGTCCCAGTTCCGATTCGTCACGCCTCCGGACCTCGCTCGGTCGGACATATCTCTAGATCTACGGGGCGGGAGCCGCGGCGCGCCACGCGCCGCGATCGGGTGTCACCCCGTTGGGGTGAAATTGTTCGCGATTTTCGCATTCCTAGGGCGTTGCCCTCGTTGTTCTACACATCTTTTACAGCGACCCCTCGCCAGCTTGCCTGGCAGGTGAAGCAGTTTTCCAGGCTAGCACTGCAACCTGCATAGCCCGCCGTCCCTCCCGTGGTCCGGCT
>DATLQY010001183.1:0-6900 GCA_035534975.1 Pirellulales bacterium | reverse complement strand
ACCAGGTCGAGAACGTGTTCCTGGCCAAGCCTACGACGAAGTCGGAAGAATCGGAGCAAGCTCGGCAATTTCCCACCGCGCAGTTCGCTGACCGGAAAATCCCGGAAAAGCCCGCCCCGTTCCTTTTCGACGACTTTGCCGCGCCGGACCCGAAATTGTGGAAAGTCGGGATCGGCCAATGGGAACATGCCGGAGGACGCTTACTGCAAAAGCAATTGGGCCATGTGATATGCCGCCTGATTTCCTTGGCAGATCATCCGCGCGATTTCGTGGCCACGTTTCGCTTCAAGACGACGGGCGGCGGAACTAGATCGGTTGGCATGGCCTTCGACGTCACCGAAACCGACGACTGGCACTCTGTCTACGTTGGCGCACACGACGAGGGCGGGACGAAGCTGCAAGTCATGCACCACCGGCCTGGCAAAGATGTGTACCCCATCGAGGGACGCAAGCGGCTGGACATGCAGTTGAACAAGGAGTACGTACTCCAGGTCGAAGTCCGTGGGCGGCTCGTCAAGGCTTGGGTCGACGGTCGATTTATCTTGGCTTATCGTCTGCCGTACCAACGGCAGACGGGCAAGCTGTTCCTGAGTGCGTTTGACGCCGCCGTGGAGTTCATTTCGATCGAAGTCACGCCTCTTGCTCCCCCATCTCCGCCCCTGCTGACAAGCTCTGCACGAGTCGTCTGCGCCGACGGGACGCGACTGAGCGGACGCATCGCCGGCTTCCGCGACGAACACTTGGAGTTGAAGTGCTTTACAGCGATCGATCTGGTTGCCTTGCCGGTGGCCGCTCTTCGCGAGGTCCGTTTCGCGTATGACGAGGAGCGCATCGGCAACCCGTTCGAGGCACCCAGGCCGTTGCTCCAAAGCGAGGGCCTGCAACTGCACGGACGGCTGGCGACCGCCCGCGCACAAGGCGATGCAAGCTGTCTTGCCTGGCAGCCATTGGGCAGCTCGACTTCCAGCCCGTTGCGTGCCGGCACGAGCGGCCGAATCGCATTGGCCACGCCGTTTCTGGTCGACAATTTTGCCCGGCCGAACCCCAAACTATGGCAAATGGGCCAAGGCCAATGGGAGTATTCTGGGGGACGATTGCTGCAAAGACACACGGGAAACATGCTTTGCAGTCTGCAGACTGTGGCTGATCATCCTCGCGATTTCAGCGCCGCTTTGCGCTTCAAAATCACGGGAGGCAAGGCGAACAAGAACGTCGCACTCCAATTTGACGTGACCGAGAACGACAGTGCGCACTTTGTCTACCTTACGCCCGCGTTGTCGGCGCTGCAAATCGGCCATCGTCAGCAAGGCAAGGAAACGGGCGCCGGCGAGGGAGGTGGCATTAAGATCGATGTGAACTTGAACCAGGAATACTTGCTCGAGATTGAAGTTCGCGACCGGTTTTTCAATGTTTCGCTCGACGGCCAACCAATGCTGGCCTATCATCTGCCGTACGAGCGACGGGCCGGCAAGCTGCGCCTCTCGTCGTACGAAGCCAGCGCCGAATTCATCTCGATCGCCGTCAGGCCTCTACCTTTCACATCCGACGTTGCAGACGTAGCACCGCCCGAGGGCGCGACCGCGCGCAACCCTCCGCAACTCGACGGCGGTAAAGCGCCGCAGGGTGCGATCGACCCAAGGAAGCCCTCGGTGCCGCCTGACCGAATCGAGCGACGAGTGCAACCGGTCGGCGAGGAGCTGCCCGACAGGCTCTTCTTGCGGACGGGCGACACTTTGCCGTGCCGCGTAACGTCGATCGACGAGCGGGGCGTCTCGCTGACATCGGCATATTCCGAAACCAGCGTGGCGCTGCACGACCGGGTACAGGCGGTCGAGCTCGGCAAGCAGACAAACCAGGCCGCACTCGACGCCGGCAAGCTAACGCGTCTATTGACGCTGCCCAGGGCGCAGAAGCTCGATCCGCCGACCCACTTGATCGGTGCGACGAACGGCGACTACCTGCGCGGCAAGCTGTTGGCAATGGACGAACGGGTGCTGCGCTTCGAGGTGCAAGGCGGTGAGCGGGAACTGATTCGCAGCCGCATCGCCCGCGTCGTCTGGCTGGGCCTCGACGAAGACGACGCCGCGGGCGAGGCGCCGCGGGGCTGCGTACAGGCCGTTCAGCTCGACGGAGCGCGGGTGACGTTCATCGCCGAGCAAGTTGACGATGACTGGATTTCCGGCGAGGCCGATCTGCTGGGAACCTGCCGGGTACGAATTGACCAGTTGCGCGAGTTGTTGTTCGGCGATCGGGTGCGGCTTGCCGCGGCGAATTCGGTGTACAGTTGGAAGCTGGTCGACGCCCAAACGCCGTTGGCGTTCCGTGCCGACCACGCGCAAAGTGGCGATGCGGTGGAGGGCACCGATTCGTCCCTGGTTGGAATGCCCGCTTTCGATTTCGAGTTGCCCATGCTCGACGGCGCGAAGTTCCGCCTTTCCCAGCGGCGGGGCACGACCATTGTGCTCGATTTCTGGGCTAGCTGGTGCGGGCCGTGCATGCAGCGGCTGCCCAAGGTTGCCGGCGTGGTCGCCGCATGCGATCGGGAGAGAGTCCAGCTCGTGGCCGTGAACCTTCAGGAAACCTCGGCCGAAGCGACCGACGCGTTGCGCCGCTTGAAGCTCGAGATCCCGGTGGCCTTGGACTCCGACGGCAAGGTGGCCAAGGAATACGGAGCGACGAGCATTCCCTACACGGTTGTCGTCGGTCCCGACGGTACGGTCGCGCGAGTGTTCGTGGGAACCGGGCCACAGCTCGATCGGCAACTGGAAGCGGCGCTATCGGAGTTGCGAAAGGCGGACCCACGATGAAAGCCCCGATGGTGGATCTCCCAGGGATGCCCGCCGGCCTCGCCTGAACCAGCGGGGGGCGAGCCCTTGCCCGCCGCCCGCCGGCGCGGGATGCTAGAGGGCTCGATTGCAGTCATTCGTGTGAGCCGCCCCCCGGAGAATTGGTCCATGAGAAAAATCCTGACCGCCTGCTTCTGGTTCGTCGTGGTGGCATACCCGCTGAATCTTCTCCGTGCGGACGACCCGGCGGAAGCCTTGCCGCTGTTGACGGTGTCTGCGAACCGTTTTGGACCGACCTTCGAGTTGGTGACCTTGGATATTGCGGGCCAGAACGCGAATTTGGAACTGCCTTATCGCGGCGAAGCCCACGACCCCTTCTGGTCGCCTGATGGCCGAAAACTCGTCTACCGCTCCGGAAAGTTTGGGCCGCTCCAGGCCTGTCTATTTGACGTTGACCGCGGCGAGGAGATCAATCTGACGAAAAGCGTTGTGAACGAACACCAGCCCGTGTGGTCGCCGGACGGACAAAAAATCCTGTTTACGTCGCAGCGGACCGGCAATCTCGAGATTTTCGTGATGAATGTCGATGGGTCCAATCCAGTGAACCTGACGAACAACCCCGCCTTCGATTGTGACCCAACCTGGTCGCCGGACGGCAAGCGGATTGCATTCGCTTCAAGTCGAGCGCCGGCGGCGCGACTCTATCTGATGGACGCTGATGGTTCGAACGTGCGAGACTTGCTGGGGCGCAACCTCGAAGGCTATATCGGACCTAGTTGGTCTCCCGACGGAGAGCAGATTCTGTATTCCGGTCCGGATGGAACCGGTGCGTTACAGATCTTCGTGGTCAATGCTGACGGGAATGCGGCCGAGGCCCTGACGGATGGTCCCGGTTTCAATGGGTACGCCGTTTATTCGCCTGACGGGCGGTACATCGCCTACGTCCATTTCGACCGACCATTCGCACAGGCCCCGGAAGGTGGCAAGCTGATGCTTTACGATACGGAAACACTCACGCACACGCCGATCACTCCCGACGGGATGCGCTGCGGAATGTCGAAAGTCGTCTGGAAGCCAAAGCAAAGCGAAGTTGGCGATGACGTCAAAGGTGCAGCCAAGACGCGCAAGTGATCTGAGTCCGCGCCCTCATCGAAGCACTCCATTCCACCCGCCGCTTTGCCAAATGCTTGGCATTCGGTTACCTTGATGGTGATGGGCGCAAGTTGCGCCGTCGCCGCCGAACCCGTGCGGTTGCATCCCGCGGGCAAGCAAGATGCCGTCTATCTGAGAGGCGGAAGCACGGAGGAATTGCGATTGGCCCTTCTTCACGCGACTTCTGTTCTGACGGGTTCTATCAATGTGGCGCGCCGGCTCACCAGCCATACCGCTCGAAAAACCTCCGTAACTTCTGGCTAAGGGTTGACTCTGTCACGGAGAGGAACAATTTGTCGGCGATACGATTGTCGGAGTCGAATCGAATGACGACAATGCCGCTGTCCTGGTACCAGTACCTAATCCCGGGTTGGTCTCGGAATTCGTTTACGAGATCCACTCCTGGGCCCATGACCGGGCTTCGATTGTTTAGCCAAACCACAAAGTCGTCGCGGGTGCCTCCGGAGTCGCCGAGTAACTCTTCAACCTGCGCGTGCGTCATCCCAACACTAAGATTGCCGTAGATTTGCATGTTGATTCGGTGACCGCCGAGCCACGGTAGCCAGATGGCAACCGCGCACATGATAAGGGTCGCAATCGCGGCCCCCACCCATTTCGGCTTCAGCTTTGACCCCATGTACGAAGCTCCCCATGCCGGCCAACCTGGCTTCGGGCAATTCCCACGTGACACCATCGAATCGCCGATTTTCGAGCTAGCATGCTCAAGAATGCGTCTAGAAACAAAGCCTAACACGTGGACGCATTGTTGCCAACGCCTTCCCCAGCCGCTAGCTTCGCCGGAACCAGCAGCGGGCTCGGCCGCCCGTGCCCTCCGCCCGCCGACGTGGGATACTGTTGGGCATGGTCAGGCCACTC
Source organism: Pirellulales bacterium (assembly GCA_035534975.1). Classification (GTDB taxonomy): domain Bacteria; phylum Planctomycetota; class Planctomycetia; order Pirellulales; family JAICIG01; genus DATKSN01. The sequence goes on along the minus strand of DATLQY010001183.1, from coordinate 2,086 downwards.
GGCTTCATGGCTTGTCCCATTTCGGCGGCGCATCGCGAACGTCGCCCAGATCGCGGGTTTCGCCGGGATCGAGCGTGACGTCTCGCTTCACGGAACGCGAACCCGGCTTCAACGATAGCTCGTATGCAGCCCCGGGCACCAGCGGGCCAGCGCGGAACCGCCCCGCGCCGTCGGTCGTCACGGTGAATTGGATCGGCCCGTGGGCCGAACCGATGTAGGGACTGACCGAAATCAGGCTACCGGCCACGGGCTCGCCGTCGGCGTCCAGCAATCGGCCGACGACCTCGCCGCAAGGCCGTAAGCGGATGACCAACGGCCCCGGCTCGTCGCCCGCAATCTCGGTGCGATAGCCGAGCCTGCGCTCAGGGTGCTCGAAGACCAGCACGCGGCGACGTCGCGGGTTCAACGCCACGACGGTGAAGTCAGGAGTTCGTAGATCACTTTTCGACGACGTACTGTCGAGCCCTTGCACGCGGACCCCCGCCAGCGGCTCGCCGTCGGGAGTCTCGACCCTGCCCTTCACCGTCCGTCCGACCTCGATCGTCGCGTCTTGCGTCAGCTCCTGCGCGTCGTCGGGCGGGTCGATCAGCACGAGCTTGTTGTACGACGTCTGCGATATGGACGTTCCTAGCGCGCCGCCGGTGGCGACGGGCAAGAACCTGTCGTCTTGCGACGCCTGCAGCATTTCTGGCCTGAAGAATTCGGCCGCATCTTTGTGGAAGAAGTCCGCAAGATCCTGCCGCGTGATCAGGGCGGCGGCATATAAGCGGTGGGTGTCGAAGCCGAGCGGCCCGGCGCTGAACGCCAGCACTCCAGGTCCAGGAAGCACGGCGATGACGTAGCTGCCGTCAGGACCGCAAACGGCGGAAGAGCGCCCCTGGGTGCTCGACGCAACCACGCCGAGTTGCTTGACGTGCGTATTGGGAAGCAGTGGATAGTATTCGACGTGCGCCTGAATGGGCTCCCCTGAAGGCAGCACGGTGACGCTTCCCCGCGCCGTGGTACCGCGCACCAGGTCGAACCCGACGGTGAGCGGTTCGATACCCGGCGAGTCGGCGAGCCGCGCGCTGGCCCTGAAGTAGGGGAGGCCGTCGGGCACGGCGTCGATCTCGTATTGGTTGCCCTTGGCGAGCCCCAGCAATTCGAAGCGGCCGTCGGCGCCGGTCTTCAGCGGCTGCACGAATGGCACTTGGCCGCCACGAGGTTCTATTCTCACTCCGGCGATCGGCTCACCGGTCGCCCGGTCGCGGACGTTGCCGGCGATGGTTCGCGACGGCAGGGCAACGAGTTGAAACGTCGCACCGTAGACGCGGTCGGGTAGCGGCCTGAAGCCCGGCGTTTTGGCAAACTCCACCATTTCCGACTCGCGCGTCATCACGCAGAGGTGACTCGACGCGATGCCCTGCCCCTCGACCGTCATGCTGGCCACCCGCTCGCCGCCGACGCCGCGGATCGTGAAGCGCCCCGAATCGTCGGTGGTTTGGGCGTAGCCCGGAGGGCAGGGCGCCGAGCCGTCGAACGGACCGGGCTTGTTCCCCTTGCGAAAGTCCTCGATGTACCGGTCGAGACTCTTGCCCGCGGGGATCAAGACGCCTCGCAGCGCGGCCTTCGCGCCGGCGACGGGGCGGCCTTCGAGTGTGAGGATTCGGCCGTGGATGGGCACTTCGGGAACCAGCGTAATCGTGTACCGGCCGTCGTCGCGGGCCTGGCTCGCGTCAACCCAGTCGAAACCGAAGCCCTCGGCGGCGGCGATGATCTTGGCCATCGTCCAGGGATCGGCCATGCGCGACGTATCGAGCTGCGATTTTTCGATGCGGAAATCGAACTCACCGTTGGCGCCGCTCGTGCCCAACGGCTGCGGCTCGAGCAAGTTGCTACTCGGGTAGGAAAGGGAAAGCTTCGCGCCGGCCAGCGGTTGGCCCAGGGGGTCGAGCACGCGCCCGCGGACGATCGCCAGGTTTTTCGGGTCGGTCGGCGAATTGCGCTTGGACCCCACCGGCGTGGCGCCCTCGTCCGCGGCGGCAGGCGCAGCAGCGGGCGAATCTTCCAAACCGTAAGCGGCGGCCTGAAGGGTGATAAGCGATAC
>DATLQY010001182.1:0-2376 GCA_035534975.1 Pirellulales bacterium | reverse complement strand
GTCCGCCCGCACCCGGAGGTCCACCGTGCGGTCCACCCTGAGGCGGCCCCTGCGGTCCTCCCGGAGGTGGACCGTGTGGGGGACCACCTGGAGGTCCATACTGGGGCGCACCGCCGTGGCCGTCTTGCGGCGCGCCGGGCTGTCCGCCCGGAGGTCCGCCTTGGGGCGGACCCTGACGATCGCCATCCGCCGCCTGCGGACCACCATCGTCCGGCGGGCGCCGACGACCAAAAAAGTTCCGGCCTCCCCCGCGGCGGCGCTCGTTTCCACGGGCATCTTCCCCGCCTTCGCGCCGTTCGCCTTCACCATCGCGCCGCTCACGCTGCGCGGTTCGGTCAGCCGAATCTTCGTTGTTTTGGGCAAATTCATCGACGGCCTGGCTTGCATGCGAGCGCGCGGCCAGCTTGTAAAAAGCCAATTTCAAGTCCCGCAGGGCTGAATGAGGTCCGTCGCGGGAATCGTTTTCCTGGGCCGACGCCGTTGCCAGCGGTGTCAATGCCAGGCACACCATCAGGACATGTCGCATGAAAGATCTCCGTTAGAATTGAGTTGTTCCGGTCCTGGCGCGGAATCGTTGGCGTGCGCCATTCCAAAGCAACCTCAGTGAGCCCCGGTGGCTAAAGGTTACCAAAATACGCCGCTGAGTGCCAATTCGTTTGTCCAGCTAAGGCAGGGGAGGTTCGCCGACCCGCCCATTCGACCGGTGCTTGGCAATTGCAGACGCACTTGCCCTTGCCGTGCTTGTCGGTCAAGCTGGAAGGTATGGTCGAAAACCCATGCCATCTGCCCGGCCTCTCCGTCCGAGGTTCGGATAGGATAGTCACAGCCAATTCAGTCTGACCTCAAACCATCCCCTGGCACATCGAAACCATGAGAAACAACCGTTGGTTCGTCGCCGTCACTTGCCTGTTCGCCGCCACCTCAGTGGGTCAATGTGCGGCGGCTGACGGTACTTTGCAAGTCGGTCTGGCCGAGGAAGACATTACCCCGCCCGATGGGTTTCCGATGGCCGGGTATTACCATGAACGGCTTGCCGAAGGGACGCTCGACCCGCTGAAGGCCAAGGCCATTGTGTTTCGCGGAGCGAACGACGAAGCCGCGCTGGTGGTGTGCGACCTGATCGGCATCTCGGTCGACCTGGCCGGCGCGGTGCGAAAACGAGCGTCCGAAAAGACGGGTATCGCCGTTTCGAATATCGTCGTCTCGGCGACGCACTCGCATACCGCGCCCGACTACTCGGGCGAGTTGTATCGGTACCTCGGCGGCACGCGGCTCGACCCGATCCGAGCGGCCTACATCGAACGGCTCATCAGCGCCCCGGCCGACGCGATCGCCAAGGCCCACGCGGCGGCCGGCCCCGTAGTGCTCGAAGCCGGGTCGGCAACGCAGTCAACGAGCGTGTCGTTCAATCGTCGCTTCGTCATGCGCGACGGCAGCGTTCGCACCTGGATGAGCCTCGATCAACCCGACGTCGTGCGAGCAGCGGGGCCAATCGATCCTGAAATCGGCCTGCTGCTGATCCGATCGGAGGAAGGCCAGCCGCGCGGAGTTTTCAGTAATTTCGCGTTGCACCTCGACACCGTGGGTGGACAGAAATGGAGCGCGGATTACCCGTTTTTCATCGAGCGAACGCTACGTAAATCGATCGGAGCCAATGTGGTCTCGATCTTCGCGACTGGTTGTTGCGGCGACATCAATCACTCCGACCCGCGCCGCCGCGAACGCAACAATGCCGAATTCATCGGCAACTCGATCGGCGCCACGGTTGAGGGCCGGCTCGGCGAACTCCGACGCCTGGAACGAACGGACGTGGCGGTGAGATCCCGCGTCGTTCGGCTCCCCTTGCAGGACGCGACGGCCGAAGAAGTTGATCATGCCATTGAAATCGTCGAAGCCGCCAAACGGCATGAGAAAGTCGACTTCCTGGAACACGTCACCGCGTACAAGAAACTGGTGCTCGACCAGCTTCGTCATCAAACGCCACACGTGAATTCGGCGGAGCACATCACTTGGGGGTTGACCCGCACCTGGGCAGGCGTCGGTGAAGCACTGCCCGTCGAGGTCACGGTGATACGTGTCGGCGATGGGGCGGCGATCGTGTGCTTGCCCGGAGAAGTTTTCGTCGAGTTGGGCCTGGCGATCAAACAAGGGTCGCCGTTCGCAACGACGATCGTCGTGGAACTTTGCAACTGCAAGGAAACGATCTACGTCCCGACGCGCGCGGCATACGCTGGCGGCAGCTACGAGGTCACGAATTCGGCGTTGCAGCCGGGCTCGGGAGAAATACTGGTCGAAGCCGCGCTGAGCCTGCTTCGCGAAGTCGCAAGTCCAACGGCATCGGAAAAATGATGCACGCGGCGAGCGATTCGATCCGGG
>DATLQY010001181.1:0-3132 GCA_035534975.1 Pirellulales bacterium | reverse complement strand
TTCGCGTTGCTTGAAATCATCGGGCGGCGGGAAGCGCACATTCACGGCTCGCAAAGGCACTTCGCCCGGGTCCGCCGCGCTCGGCAGAGGTCCATCGTCGCTTGACGGTGACGTGGGCGTGACCGGGCGGTCGGGCATGTCGCCCGGCTCCGATTCGTCGGGCGCGTCGGATGTGGTTGGCGAATCGGAAGGCTGCTCTCCGTCCGGCATCGACCCGTCGTCATGCCGCGGCGCCTCCTGATCGCCAGCCATCGGTTCGTTGGTGCCGTCTAACTTCCCGTCCGGCGCCTGATCCTTCGTGTCGGCTGCCTGTTCGGCGGCCACGGGCTCTTCGCTTGGCGTCGGTTCCCGCGGATTCTCCTTCGACCCCGGCGACTGTTGCGGTGCCGCCGCCTCCGCGCCGATGGCTCCTGACTCCTGACTCCTGGCTCCTGACTCCTGGCGCGGCTTTTTTTCCGCTACGGCCGACGAATTCGTCGCACTCCGAATCGCACCAAGAATCGCCATGCCCAACGCGCAGCCCAGGCCGATGGCCACCAGAACGATCCAGCGGCCGAACCAGCCGCCACCGTGCGGACCGCGTTTTGACTTTCCGCCTCGCTTGGACAGAGGCCTACCGGTTTTCGATCGCCCCGGTCCCACCGATTTCTTGGCACCGTCGGCCCAATCGAGGTACTCGAAATATCGAGTCATCGTGTTCCATACCGCGGGAGGAAGAAAGTTCGGCGAACCGACGATCTGACTGCCCAGCTCGCGCAATCGTTTCTTCTTCATCGTGCCGGCCAGGTCGTCGGAATAGACCGCCTCCGGCATCGCTTTGCGTAACGCCTCGGCCAAACCCTTGTAATCAGGTTTCCCTTTGCTCTTGAAAAAGCCTCCCGATTTCTTCTCGTCGCCGTCGGCCAGCGACTGCAAGATCGAATGCACCTTTCGCCAATGCGCCAAGCGATGCTCGGCCAGGCCGGGATCGGGAAAATGATCGACCCAACCCGACAGGGCCTCGAGCCGCTGGGCGAACTCGCGCGGCCGATCGGGGAGCTCGTACAGCAGCTTGGAAAGCCGGTGCGCCAACAGGGGTTCAGGCTTCGGATACAAAGCCTGCAGGTCGGTTCGACTACGGCTGAGTAAGCCGATCAGGCGTGGTTCGTCGAAAGCGGCGACGGTTTCCGCCATGAACCGCACGAGTGCCGCTTTTCTGTTTGGATCGATCGGGCAAGCACGGGCCAAGGCCACGACGAAGGCCTCGCCGCGCTCGTTCGGCAGGGCCTTCTGTAACGAGACCAGTGCCGGCTGTGACAGTCGAGCAAGTGCCGCCGACAATAAAGGGGAGCTAGCGGCGCCCGAGCGATTCACCGTGCCGGCGCCTTCCGCCCAAAGCGACTCGCAACCCTCGGGAATGCGGCTCGTGTTGGAGAGATGAAACGCGAGGGTCTCAACCTTGGCCTCCCGGGCGATGCGCTGAGACGAAAACACCTCATGCAAGCGTTCCGGCGGCACGCTCCGCAAGAGGAACCTCGCGCCCGGCGACAATTCGGCCCCGGCCCGCGACGCCAGTTCGACAATGAGCATCTGTCGCGGCGAACCGATCAACGCCCGCAGTTGCGGTCCATCGGGCTCGACGGCGGACAATTGCCGCTCGACCGCCGCGCCGAGGTACCGCTCGGCGACCGCCGAGCGGGTCCAGACCGCCGGATCGAGAGTCCCGGCCGGATCGAGCAGCCGCGGCGCGAGGCGGTGCGTCTGAGCCAGGGACTCCAGTTCTTCGAGCTTGCCACAGCCCGACAGAGCGAGGTCTTCCAGTAGTCGATCGACGGCCGGCCAGCCCTCAGCCAGGAGCGTTTCGACCAGCAAACGGGCGTAGGTCCCACGAGGGCGGCCCGCGGCCGACCGCGTTTGGAGAAACGTGTTGTACGCATAGCCGCGGCGGCGGTACGCGTCGGGTTTGAGGTCGATCGTTTCGGGAGCGTGAAACGAGGTCGCGGCCAGCGCCACCGGCAACCGATCGGGGCTCGGTTCATACGTGGAAAAGCTGACCCCCTCGCGCACCGCGCCGGCCGGAAGAAGCCGGGCGACGCCATAAAACACCAGCGCCGCCAGCGACGGCTCGCATACCAAGAGCACGCTGTCGCGGCGGTTCGATCCCAGTTCGATGAAGCCCTGTACGACGTCGATGAGCAACTCCGCGCGTTCAGCCCGCGGCGTCGAACGCCAGCGCTCGGGGACCACTCGCCGTGGGTCGTCGAACGCCTCGCCCGGCGGCGTGGTGAGAAAGCGCAAGAGCAGCCCGTCGTCGATGGCCGCCGGCCGCCCCTGACGCAGTTCGTCGAGGCTTTCAAGCGTTGGCAATCGTTTGGGGTGTTCCGGCGCGTCTTCGATCACCCAGGGCGCGTCCCACAGGCGGAGGCAATCGAGCACCGGCCATGGCGCCGCGTCCCGCTCGCCGAAAAGGACGTGGGCGAAGTACGAACCGGCCCGCCCCGCCGTGTCGTGCCTGCGATAGACGACCTGGCCGAGCATCTGCAACCGGCCGATCGACGGCGAAAAGAACATCCGGCAGGGGGCGGTCGCCGCGTCGAGCTTGAGCCGCTCGTCGGGCGGTGAATCGCTGGGGATGTAGTAATAGAGAAACCGTTCCACCTGCCGGTAATAGCCGCGCAGCTCGTTGCGTTCCATCGAGCCTGCGCGGGCACTGTAGCCCAGGACCCGTTCAGCCAGCTCGCCCTCGCGCTGTTCGAGCGCCGAGCTGCCGTAGGTGCAGTGCGTGCAATAGATTTGGTGGATCGTCATTGGTCATTGGTCATTGGTCATTGGTCACTCGTCATTGGTCGTTGGTCAATCGTCATTCGTCATTTGTCATTGGCGACGGTTGATTGCTAACTCCCTACTCCTAACTTCCGACTTCCGACTTCCGACTTCCGACTTCCGAATTCCGAATTCCGAATTCCGAATTCCGAATTCCGAATTCCGAATTCATCCTTCATCCTTCCGCCTTCACCACTCACCAAACATCCAGCGCGACGGTTTGGCCCGCGGCGCTTCGAGCCGGCCGAGGACCAGGGGGTTGCTGGCGAACACCGCGAAGCCGACGTCGATCATGGCCCAGATCGCGACGTAGCCGCCAAGCCAGGCTTG
>DATLQY010001180.1:0-4128 GCA_035534975.1 Pirellulales bacterium | reverse complement strand
CGGCCATCGTCATCCGGCACGACTTCCAACCAGCCGCTGGCGACCATCCGTTCGACATTCCGGCTGAGCGTCGAGACATCGAGTTGCAACAAGTCGCAGACCACAGCCGGCCGGGCCGTGCCAAGCTTGGCGGCGGCAACCAGGATGTTCATCTGGCTCACCTTGATCCCTAACGGGCGCAGGGCATCGTCGTAGATGTTGCTGACCACCCGGTTCAGCAACCGAATTCGGACGGCGATGCACTCTTGGGCCATCGTGTCGATCTGGCTGGTCGTTTGCTTGCTGGTCATAGCTCAATCACCTCACGTTATTTGTATATGCAATCACATCGGCCGTCAAGGGGCTGTTCGACAAGTTTTTTTTTGGGGCGAGACGGAAGGGCGCAGGGGCCGATCCTTGACGAACCCCTTTCGTGACCTATGGTTGCCTTGGCGGTTGGGCACCGAGGGGCAGGTGGCCGACCGCTTGCCGCCGGGAGGTACGAGCCCTGCGGCTTTTTCATGCGCTCATAATGGCACACAGTTTTCGCCACGATTTGCACGCTCGGCCATCAGTTCTTTCCATTTTTGAGGCAATGCTTGATATGGCCCGACGTGGAGATGCTTCATGTACCGATGCAATTGTCAGCGTCGAGCCAACCGTGCCGCTGTCCAGCGTGACCTGCCCTTCGCCCCACATTAGCTTATTGCACGGAAGTCAGCTTCTTGGCGGCAAGTCCCAGCATGATCAGCGACCAGCCGTTGAAAAGCATGTCGATGCCGACGAACAAGCCGATGACCCACAAGCCCGACACCGGCCAATCATGCCAGATCATGAAGCCCAGCAGTAGATTGATGACGCCATGCAAGAGGAGCCAGATTCGATTCTGATAGCTCACAGCGAAGGCGATCACGATGCGGAAGATTCCGCCCAGGATGAGCAGAACGGCGATCATCAACGTAAGGGCAACCGCTGTGGCTCCTGGATGGGCGACGATCACGAAGCCGACCACCGTGTAGAGGACCCCCGCCAGCAAGTCGATGTAGAAGCCGCTCCAGCCCCTCATGGCGATGGCGTGGATCGTCTGAAGTATCCCACCGAAAAGCATCAGACAGCCGATGAAGACCATCGTGGCGAGTGTCGCAAGAACGGAAGCGCCGATGGCGACCATGCCCAGCACAACCAAGACGAGGCCCACGCCGAAAAGCCATCCCCATTTCCTGCCGACCTCTTCCAGGCCAACGAGTTGGAGTTCCGTAACGCTGTGGGGGCGAGATTCCATGATGATCCTCCAGTATTGGTGACGTGCCGTCGTATTCTAACCGTTCGCCATCCGGTGGAAAGGCTGGAGGCCGCCTCACTTCCGCTTGTGCTTCTGGAAAGTAGTTAGCGAAATGCGATTGATCGGGTCGATCGCACGAAGATGCACTTGCCGTCGGACATGGCCCCTCGCACGGTCATCGAAGGTCCTCAAGGTACTCCGCCAGCGCTTCCTGCCAACTTGGCATCGGCGGCCCGCCGAGCGCTTGGTACTTGCTCGTGTCGAGCAGGCTGTAACCGGGGCGGGGCGACGCGGCGCCGTACTGGGCCGTGGTGATCCGTTCCAACGTCACTTGCAATCCGGCTTGCCTGAAGATCTCGGCGGCGAAGCCGTGCCAGGTCGTCGCGCCCGTGTTGACGACGTGAAACGTGCCGCGGGCCCCCGCGCCGAGCAGGAACAGCACCGCCCGGGCCACGTGGGGCACGAAGCTGGGAGCGCAGTGCTGATCGTCGACCACCCGCAAATGCCCGCGCTCGCGACCGAGCCGGAGCATCGTGTTGACGAAGTTTCCGCCGGGCGTCTTGGGGCCGGGCCGGCCGTAAAGTCCGCAGGTGCGCACGATCAGGTGCCGTTGCCACGCCGCGGCCTGCTGTTCGCCGCCAAGCTTGCTCCGGGCATAGACGCCTTGTGGTCCCGGTTCGTCATCTTCGCGGTAGGGACTCGTGCGTTTCGTGTCGAGCCCGAACACATAGTCGGTGCTGATTTGCACCAGCGGACAATCCAACTCGCGACACGCCTCGGCGAGGTAGCCGACCCCGTCGGAATTGATTTTCCAACAACGCTCCACGTCCGCCTCGGCCCGGTCAACTTGAGTGTAGGCCGCGGTATTGATCACCGCTGTCGGGTTATGTGCGACGAGCATGGACCGCACCCGCCGTTGATCGGTCAGGTCGAATTCCGGCACGTCGAGCGGCAACGCCGCCTCGCCCAGCGTGCGGCACAACTCGCTCCCCAACTGGCCTCCGCAACCGGTGACGGCGATCTTCATGAGTGCGTTTGTCCGTGGTCGGAAGTAGGTTAGGCTTTCCAGCCTGACAGGAGTCTCACGTTACGCGGTCAGGCTGGAAAGCCTAACCTACAATTCCTCGCGCTTCGCGAATCGCTCGCGCAACCAAACGACATCTTCTCGCAACTCCTCGATGGTTTGCTCGAAGCCGACGAACTCCTGGCTGAACCTTCGCCAGCGTGTCCAGGCCGCGAGGGCGGCCGTAAGGAGCAAACCAAGACCAAGGGCCAAGAGCCACGCCCAACGCGGCACGCCCAGGCAGCCGTCGAGCGCCTCGGCGAGCGCTACGAGCAGGATGGGCACCGCGACGATCGCCGCCAATGCGGCGGCCGTCAGGACCACGGTCAGCCGGCGCAGCGAACGCGCGGCGGCGGCGGCTTCGAGCCGAGCGAGCTGCCAGCGAAGCCGCGCAAGCGAGACGATGTCGGACTTTAGTCGAGCGGCCTCGGCCTTGACGCCGGCGAACAGCGGTTTCTGGTCGTTCGCCACGTCAACTCCGCTTGTCGCCTGCGCGGTTTTGGTTCCACAACGCCAGTAAATCGGCGACAAGCCCCGCGCGCACGCCGGCCATCGCGGCGGCCACCGCGCGGCGCCCCAGCCAGCGCGACCAGCGGCGCGGCGACATTCCGGCGGAGGCGATCAGCCCCACGCCGAACGCGGTCGCCAGCGACGCGAGCGGAAACCGCGCCACGTAGTTCTTCCACGAAATCAGCCCTCTGGCCTCACCGCGCACGTTCGCCGCCTGGGCGTCGATCCGCCGCCGCAGCCTGGCCGACTCGGCGCGCAGGCGGCGCTTGGTTTCTTCGAGTTCGACGTCGACGATGCGTTGGCGAGCGGGCATGATGTCTAGCGCCGGAACAAGCGCCCGAGGAAGAACCCCAGGAATGCCGCGCAGAGCACGCCTGGTCCCGGGTGCTTGCGGACGAACGAGAGCGTACATTCAATGACGTCGCCGACGTCTTGTTGGCCGAATTGCTTGATTTTGTCGCCGGCCTGTTCGCGCAGCTCGCGGCAAAACCGCTGGGCTTGTTCCAGTTCCTGTTTGGCGCGGAGGACAGCCTCTTCGGCGGCTTGGATTTCAGGGCGCTCGTCGAGCTTCTTACCCAGGCCTTCGAACGTGCCCGTCCCGGCGGTGGCCTTGCCGCCGTTTTCGTTGCTCTTGGCCATGAACGGTTTCCTTTGCGGCTGCGGATGTCAAGGAGCAAACCTCCAGTTACAACGTAGCTTATTGTAACTTGTCGGTCGAGCCGGCATGATCGCTACATCCAACAGCCTACTTGCCATCGGGCGCTAACAGCGTTATGCTAGCACGCTTGGCTCGACATGTTCCCTAGAGGCCGAAAAGCAAGGAGGCAATACGATGTTGGTCTTGTCTCGAAAGGTGGACGAGCGGATCCAGATCGGCGACGATATCACGATAACGGTCGTGCGCGTATCGCCCAACAGCGTGCGGATCGGTGTCAACGCCCCGCCGCACATGGTCATCTCTCGCGACGAGTTGAACGGTTCGGCCGTTTCCGTCGGGCCAGTTGAAAACGTCGTGGAAAGCCCGTAGCCGCCGTAGCGATACCTCACGCGGCCGAAAATGAGACGTTCACGGTGGCCCAGGCAGAGCCCGTGGGGCAGGTTTGCAACCTGCCTTAGCGTGGTGGATGGCAGGTTGGAAACCTACCCCACGAGTTGGGGCATCGCTTTGGCTCTGCCACCAGCCGCCACTTTTCTTTTGGTTCTGACCGAGCAAAGCGAGGTTGCGTCAAGGTTTGGCCTCGAATTCGTTCAATCTCCTCGACTCGCGCGTTTCGAGCTCGCCATCGACATTCCG
>DATLQY010001179.1:0-2194 GCA_035534975.1 Pirellulales bacterium | reverse complement strand
ATGAGCCACGTCGGGTGGGCACCGCCCACCATTCCAACGCCCGCAGGATGACACCCGTCCACATCACCGTCAGGAAAACGAAATGAAACTCACTCGGATCAGCATTGATGCCGACCAGATGGGGGGCATCCCATGCCTTCGTGGCCTGCGCATTCCCGTCGCAACGGTCGTGGGAATGGTCGCCGAAGGAATGAGCCGGGACGAGATCCTCAATGCGTACCCTGATCTAGAGGCGGAGGATATCCGGGAGGCATTAGTTTTCGCGGCGGAGGCCGTTCGTGAGCGCGAATTACCTCTGGTGATCGCTCCATGAAGTTCCTAATCGACAACGCGCTGTCGCCAGTGGTGGCGGCCGGATTGAGGACGGCGGGATACGACGCGGTCCATGTCCGGGATTATGGACTGGCGGCCGCGGCCGACATCGAAATCTTCCAGCGCGCCGCGCAGGAAGACCGAGTTGTCATTTCCGCAGACACCGACTTCGGGGCGTTGTTGGCGTTGCGGCAAGAGCAGAAACCTTCAGTCCTTTTGTTTCGCGGCGCCACCCCAAGGCGACCCGACGCACAGGTCGCGCTCCTCGTAGTAAATTTGCCGGGACTGGAAGGCGTTTTGGCCCAAGGTGCCATCGTGGCGATTGAACCCCACCGCGTGCGTGTTCGTACCTTACCAATTTATCCCGAGAATTGATTCTGCCCCATCCATGGCAACCTCAAACCGCGATCGCGTCGGCAAGACGCTGGAGCTCTTGGGCAACGGGCTGGCACCGTTTGTCGAGCGCGAATTCCGCGCGATCCACGGCGACCAATGGCAAGCGGCGGCACTTGACGGCGCGCCGAAGGCTCCCGGAGGGAGAAAGCAGCCCAAAGCGAACCTGGCCGATCCGCAGGTGCTGCTGGCCGCCATGTGGAACCATTGGAACGACGTCTTTGCGCGCACGCTGGGCCAGGCCGAGCGGAGCCTGGTCAGCGAGCTGCGCGACGTGCGGAACCGCTGGGCGCACAACGAAGCCTTCAGCGGCAACGATGCCCATCGCGCGCTCGACAGCGCCGGTCGCCTTCTGGCCGCAACCTCGGCCGCCGAGGCGGCCGAGGTCGAACAGATGCGCGTCGATCTGCTGCGCGTGCAGTTCGACGAGCAGCGCCGGCAGGAAATGCGCAAGGCGTCCTTCGCGCCCACCGAAGGGAAGCCGCAGGGGGGCCTCAAGCCCTGGCGCGAGGTCGCCACGCCGCACGTCGACGTGTCGAGCGGCCGATACCAGCAAGCCGAGTTCGCCGCGGACCTCTGGCAGGTCTATCAAAACGAAGGTTCCGACGAGTACAAGCACCCCATTGAGTTCTTTCGCCGCACGTTCCTCACGGCGGGGCTTGCGCAACTCTTGATTCGGGCGCTGCTTCGGCTGTCGGGCAATGGCGGCGACCAGGTCGTCGAGCTGCAAACCAACTTCGGCGGCGGCAAAACGCACGCGCTTTTGGCGCTCTGGCACCTATTTTCGGGAACTCCGTCAAGCGAGCTGCCGGGCGTCGACGAGCTGGCGAAGGAGGCCGGCGTCGATGTGGCCGAATTCGCGAGAATTCAGGGCATTGTGGGGCAGGCGTCCCGCCTGCCATCCGGGACGGCTACACCACAAATTCAAGCAAGCCCGCACCCTGACGACTCCGGCTACCGCGTTCGCCGCGCCGTCATCGTGGGCACGAAGATCTCCCCCGGCCAGCCCCAGAAAAAGCCCGACGGCACGGTCGTCCGGACGCTGTGGGGCGAAATCGCCTGGCAACTGGGGGGCAAAGAAGGCTACAAGTTCGTCAAGGAGGCCGACGAAACAGGCACCAACCCCGGCGATGCGCTCAAGGAGCTGTTCAACAAATACTCTCCCTGCCTGATCCTGATCGACGAGTGGGTGGCGTACGCGCGGCAGTTGCACGACGGCAGCAGTCTGCCCGGCGGCACGTTCGATACGCAGTTCACGGTCGCCCAGGCCGTCAGCGACTCGGCCAAGGCGGCCAAGAACACGCTCTTGGTCGTGAGCGTCCCCTCGAGCGACAACGAGATCGGCGGCGAGTGGGGCAAGAAGGCCTTGGAGCGGATCAAGAACGCAATCGGCCGCGTCGAGTCGTCGTGGCGGCCGGCTAGCCCCGACGAGGGGTTCGAGATCGTGCGGCGGCGATTGTTTCAGCCGCTCACCAACGAACAGGCCAAA
>DATLQY010001178.1:0-14415 GCA_035534975.1 Pirellulales bacterium | reverse complement strand
GCGGCGGCGCCCCCCGTTCCACTTTTGCGCGCGCCTTTGATCACGATCGCCGAGGCCAAGAAGAACGACATCGAGGCCGGTTTGGGGCAATGCGCCGCCCAAATGATCGCGGCGCGGTTGTTCAACGAGCAGGCAGGCAAGCCGTTTCGCCACGTGTTTGGGTGCGTGACGACGGGCGAGGCCTGGCAATTCCTGCGTTTGGAAGCCGCGGCCGTTTCCATCGATCAGGCGCGCTACTACATCGATCGCGTCGACAAGATCCTGGCCGTCTTCCTGGCCATCGTCGACGAGGCCCAGCCTCGGCCTGGTCCTTGAGCCCGGCCGCGGATGCCCTTGGCCTGTCGTCAGGACACCATTATGGCGAACAGATCGGAATTCTTACGAATTCCGCTGCGCGAGGGCTATTTCGCCTTGATTTTCCTGGCCTTCAGCGATGGATCGCCGGCGAGCGGCAGGCGGACGGCGCGGCCCGTTTCCGCGGCTTTGTAGATGGCCAGGATGATCTCGACGCTGCGGCGGCCTTCGTGGCCATCGATCGCCGGACGGCGGCCTTTGCGGATCGCCTCGACGACGTCGCGGAATTGCATGGCGTGGCCGTGATGGCCGATCGCCGCGGGGTCGCTCGCGCCGCCGCCCGTGCTCTTGGTTTGGGTCATTTGCGCGCGGATCATCGCGTCGCGGCGGTCGCTCTTGGCAAAGTCCCACTTGATGATGTCTTCCTCCTCCATGACGGCCGAACCGGCCGAGCCGTGGATTTCGATCCGCTTGAGGTAGCCCGGATAGGTCGCGGTGCTGGCCTCGATCACGCCCAGCGCGCCATTGGCGAACCGCAGCGTGGCCACGGCGGTGTCTTCGACGGCGATTCGCTCGTGGGCCAAAATCGCGGTCTGCGCGCGGATCTCGGCGACCGGGCCCATCAGCCAGGTGAGCAGGTCGACGCTATGCACGGCCTGATTCATCAGCGCCCCGCCGCCGTCGAGCTCCCAGGTGCCGCGCCAGGCGCCGCTGTCGTAGTACGATTGCGGCCGGAACCATTTGACGTACGCGTCGCCCACGGTCAGCTTGCCGAACCGCCCGGCATCCATCGCTCGGCGCAGCTCGACGCTCGAACCATGAAACCGCGAAGGAAAAACGGTCGAGAGGGCGACGCCGGCCCGCTCGCACTCGTCGATGATGCGGTCGCAGCGTTTGAGCGTGATTTCGAGCGGTTTTTCCACGATCACGTGCTTCTTCGCCCGCGCGGCCGCCACGGCCGGTTCGAGGTGGGCCCCGCTGGGCGTACCGATGGTGACGATCTGCACGGCGGGCTCGGCCAGCATCTCGTCGAGCCGGTGGTACGCCTTGCAGCCGGTCGCGGCGGCCAGCCGGTCGGCCGCCGCCGGGAAGGTATCGAAACACGCGACGAGCTTCGCCCCGCGCACGTCGCCAATCGCCCGCGAGTGGAAGTTCGCGATCATCCCGCAGCCGATGATGCCAAAGCCGAATGCCATGGTGTGGGTCTCTTGAGTCGAGTGAGTGGTGAGGGGATGAGGAGGTGATGGGATGAGGGGATGAGGAGGTGATGGGGCCGCCTCTCTTATTCCGTGCTCCTCGCTCGTCCAATCCGCAATCCGCAATCCAAAATCCGCAATCACTCAGTCGCCTGTTCGATGCGTTCCTTCCAGAACTTGATCGCCTCTTCGTGAAACCGCAAGACCTCGCGGCGCTGGTCGGCGTCGTCGAGCTTGACGCGGCCGGCGCGCTCGTTGGCCCAATCGAGGAAGAACTGGGCGGACCGCCTGGCGACCGGCCGTGCGTTTTCGCCGATCTCGACGTACCAGGGGCCGCTGGAAGCGAATCGGTAGGTGTTCTCGACGTCGGTCACGGCGCGAATCAGGAACCAACCGCTCTCGTCGAACGACAGGGGCGGAAAATGCCCGGTCTTGGCCAATTCTTCGTACCGCACGCTCTGCGCCACGCGGCCGTCTTTGATCAGCTCGAAGTAAGTAATCGGCTCGCTGGCGCGATAAGTGAAGCTAAGCACCACGTCGAGCGAGATCGACTCGCCCTCTTCGGCCTTGAACACGTGCCCCGGCACCCGGCCGTTGGCCATCGGACGAATCAAGGGACCGTTGGTCACGACGACCCGGCCCGCCTTGAATCCCTCCCACCAGGCGTCGTAATTGAAGTACCGCGGGTCGACCCAGACGTACATCCGATTGTAACCGACGGGGTTGGGCAGCACGCCCGACGCGCTGCCGGCCGAGGGGGGGATGCGGAAGCCGCAATTGAGCACATGGTAGTAAATCTCCTGCGACCAATGCGCGTTGCCCAACGGCGGCGGGAAACGCTTCACGTCGCGCGGCTTGCCCCAGGCTTCGTTGTCTTTCATTTCATCGCGGCACATGTGGTTATTGCACAGGCCGATCGAGTCGATCTTGCCGCAGGCCAGCCAGACGGGCAGGTCCCACCAGAAGGGTTTTTCGGCGTCGACCCAAGCCTTCGGCTGCTCGCGCGCCTGAGCGAGAAACGTCATCGGCGAAGGGTACTCACGGCCGGCGCCGGCCAGGTCGAGCGGCCTGTCGAGGCGGAAATACAACAGCGCTCCCCCCTCGCGTTCATCCTCGCCGCCCAGCACGTCGTAGTAGCGGTTGGTATCGAACGACTTCACCGGCTCGTCGGGCAGGGGATGTTTGGACCATTCGTTCTTGTCGTTCCACCAGGTGATGACCGGCGCCACGTGAAGGTCTTCGGCCATCATCAACAGCTCGATGTCCTTCAGCGGACGATGCACGTGCAGGTCGCCTGACCACCAGCCCTCCTCGGCCATGTTGGCGTTCCGCTTCAGTTCGATCCGCTTCTGGTCCTTGGAGAGTTTTCCGATGATGAAGTACCCGCTCATATCGTTGTACTCCGGCCCGCGCTCGATGACGAAGTTATAGGTCCCCTTCGCCAGCTTGAGCTTCATCTTGCCGGGAAACACGAAATGGTCGTGCCAGTAGGGGAAGCGGCCGACCTTCTGCGGCTTCTCCTTCTGATTCGTGATGTGCATCCGGCAGGGCATGGTAACACCCGTATCGGCGTCGACCACGCTGATTGTGAATTCGCCGTCGCTGGCGACGGCTGTTGTGGGGACGGCAGCGGCAAGGAATAGGGACGCGGCGAGGAAGACGGACGCGGGAGGATGGAGCGACGCGGGGACGGGGGGACGCGGGGACGCGGAGACACTTGGCCGGTGCGACGCTCGAAACGCCGTGTCGCAATGTACGTTTGTGCTCTCGATTCCGGTGCCCATGTTCCCTCCTTATCCGCCAGCAATTCGGAATTCTGACGAATTCCGCTACGCGCAGGACCGTCTTCGTTCGTCGGACGGCGTTGCACGATCTTATAGTTTAGCACGTCCGCTCCATCAAACGAGCCACCCGCTTCCCAGAAACGCGCCGGGCCACGTAGAATGGAGACTCGACGTTGTATCACCAAAATCCACAGGCGAGCAATACTCCCGCGCATGGCCGAAGATTACTACCAAACGCTGGGTGTCAGCCGAGAGGCTTCCGCCGCCGAAATCGAAAAGGCCTACTCCAAACTAGCGCGAAAGTACCACCCCGACGTGAACCCCGACGACAAGACGGCCAAAACGAAGTTTCAGGCGGTCCAGGCGGCCTACGACGTGCTCAAGGACGCGCACAAACGGGAGCTTTACGACCGCTACGGCAGCGCGTTCGAGGGGGCCGGAGGTGGACCGCAGCCGGGTCGCCGGGCGGGCCGTGGCACGGGGCCGGAGGAGTTCGACTTCACGCAATTCTTCGGCGAGCGGTTCGGCCCTGACGCTTCCGGCGGGTTTGCCGACATGTTCAACCAGTACCGCCGCACGAGGCCGGCCGGGCCGGGACGCCGCGGCCGCGCGGGCAGGCCGCAGCCGCCCCAAGCCGAACACGAAGTTCAAATCCCCTTCACGCTGGCGGTGCTCGGCGGCGAAACCCACCTTGAACTGCGTCACACTTCGGGAAAGCAGGAAACGATCGCCGTGAAGGTCCCGACCGGCATTGAGGACGGCAAGAAGATCCGGCTGCGCGGGCAGGGCGAATCGCTCGACGGCGGCCCGCCGGGCGACTTGCTGATCTTGGTCCGCGTTGGACCGCACCCCTCGTTCACGCGCCGCGGCGACCACTTGCACCTGCGCGTGCCGGTTACCTTGCGCGAGGCGGCCGAAGGCGGAAAGGTCGACGTGCCGACGCCGCGCGGGACCGTCACGCTACGAGTACCGCCCGGCACGTCGAGCGGCGCGAAGCTGCGAATCAAGGGGCACGGCGTCGCGCGGCCGGGCAAGCCCGCCGGCGACCTGATCGCCGACATTCAAATTGTGCTCCCCCAGCAACTCGATGCCAAGAGTTTGGAGCTGATCAAGCAATTCGACGAGCGCCAGCCGCTCGACCCGCGGCGAGATCTGAAATGGTAAGCCCATCCGTGTTCCTTCGGCGGCTGAAAAACCGTGCCAGGTTGCTGACCGGCGGCGCGGTTTCCGCCCGGTGTGCGAGTTTGACGCTGGTGTTCCTGGTTCCCTGGCTATTGGGGGCGGACGAGACGGCCCCGAAGCCCGCCCTCACGCCGCTCGCCCGCGCCAAGATGTTGATGGCGTTGCTCGCCTTGGTGGTGCTGGGGATCGGCCTGGTGGCGGCGGCGATTCTGGGGGGCTGGATGGTCCGCCGCCTGACTCGGCAACCGGTGCCGCCAAGCCGGGTGGTCGACGATGCCTGGTACGCCAAACCGTTGGTCCCGCCGCCGTCGGACGAGGTGGACGAAGGCGACGGAACTGATGCCGCATGAATCGAGTCGCTCGATGACCGATCAAAGCTTTCCCGCCCGGTTCCGAATCCGCCGCGGCGCCGACTTCCAGCGGATCTATCGTCGGCGGTTGATCGCTTCGGACGACTACCTGGTGCTTCATGGCTGCGAGAACGGCCTCGAGCACCCGCGGCTCGGCTTGTCGGTCTCGCGCAAGGTGGGGGGCGCCGTCCAGCGCAACCGTTGGAAGCGGTTGTTGCGCGAGGCGTTTCGATTACGGCGAGCGAATCTGCCCGCCGGTCTTGACCTGGTGGCGGTCCCACGTGCCGGTGTCGAGCCGGAACTTGACCAACTCCTCGAGCGGCTGCCGTCGTTGGCCGCGCGTTTGGGCCGAAAAATGCGACGAGCGGCGACATGAAGAGAATTTGGCCGGCGCTGGCATGGCTTTGGCAAACGCTGGTTCGCCTGCCCGCGGGGTTGTTGATTGGTATGGCGCGAGTCTACCAATGGACGCTCAGCCCGCTCATCGGAAGGCAATGCCGTTTCACACCGACTTGCAGCAACTACTTCATCGGGGCGGTGCGAAAGTACGGTGCGGTCCGAGGGGCGCTTCGCGGACTGTGGCGCATCTGCCGCTGCCATCCGTTTCACCCTGGCGGCCATGACCCGCCCTGAGGGCACCATCCAAACTGCCCTTGGAAAGCCGCGAAATGACGGAAAATCCCTCCTAATTGGAATATTCCTACCATTTCATGACCCCAATGTCCGGATGTGGCCACGGATCTCAATTTGTTCTAGGGAGGGGCGCATTTCACAAAAGCCCTAGCAACGGAGATCGACGACATGACTTACTCACACGATCGGGGGGGGCGTGGGCCGAACGACGGTTTCAATCGGCCCTGCTGCTACTGAATGACGCGACGAATTTTGCCCGCGACACGGGACGCGATGTCTGGCACTATTGTCTGCGGCTCGAAGAGTTGCTCTCGGCCGGCTTGACCGTCGCCGATTGCCGCTGGCTGGCCGACAAGAAACTGGTCGATGCGCGCGATATGGCTCGGGTCCGCCGCCGTGGCGCCCGACCACGGAGGGCCACGTTCACCCGCTCGACGCGTTTCGTCCTGACGGTCGCGGGCGTCGCCTATGCCGCCGAATTGTGCTCGCGCAACGTGTTACAGGTGACAGGTTACAGGGGATAGCCGGCAAAGGATGGCGAGCCGACCCGCTACGCTGGAGCGCGCGGCTTTCCCGATGACTTGACCCCTTGACAATGGCCACCGCATTTCATAAGCTTAGTCAACTAAGCTTACAAGCCGTTGTGAACCTGAGTACCGTCAATCCCATGCACGCCGCGCCGAATCCTCTGCAACCCACCGAACGGGAACTGGAGATCCTGAAAATCCTCTGGCGCCGCGGCGAGGCGACCGTCCGCGAGGTGTACGAGGAAATGAGCCAGGAGTTGCCGATCGTGCAGAACACGGTCCAGGCGTTCCTGCGGACGATGGAGGAGAAGCGCCTGGTGCGGCACCGTCTCGAAGGCCGCACGTTCATCTACGCGGCCGCCATCGAGCGCGAGCCGACCCAGGGGCGGCTCGTGTCGGGCTTGCTCGAACGGGTATTCGATGGGGCACTCGATCAATTGGTCCACAGCGCCTTGTCGCTGCGGCAGCCGACGGCCGACGAATTGGCCCGGCTCGAAGCCTTGCTCGCCGAGGTCAAGGCCGCGCGCAAGCCATGCCGACGAGTCAAGACGGGTGGCGGGAGGCTGAAACCATGAACGCCGCCATGCATGCCGCCGTCGATTTCATTTCGGCCGAAGGGCCGATGCTCCTGGCCGGTGGCACGTTGCTATTGGCCGCCGGCGCACTGGCGACCTTCGGCCAACGCTCGCCCGCCGCCCGGCAGCGCGCGGCGGAACTGACGATGTTCGGCGTGCTGGTCTGGATGGTTTTGGCGTGCGTCCCGCTGCCGCGGAACGATCGGTCGCGCTGGTTTTCGTCGCGCGAGTCGAGAGGAACGACCCAAGGCAAATCGACCGCTTTGGACGGCGCCGTCGTCGAAATGGACTCGCGCGGAGACGCCGCCGAAGAGCTCGATGCGGTCATGGCCGAGCTGCCGGAGGAGCTATTGATCGAGTTGCCGGCGAAGCGGCGGCGCGATGCGGGCATCGAGGACGATCGGATCGCCGGAAATGTCGCCGCGGCGATCGCCACCGCAGGTGGACGATCGAGCGGCGCGGCACCCGGCCCCGAATCCGGGTTTGGACCTGTCGATTGGCGACACCTGGGCGCAATCATTTACCTTTCCGGCGCGATCGGTTCGCTCGCCTGGTTGCTCTTGGGCCGGGCGCTTTTGTGCCGTGTCGTGCGGGTCGCTGAGCCGGCCGAACCGTGGTTGGCGGCGCTCTTCGCACAGGCCGTCAACGGCATGGCCCCTTGCAGAGCCGCCACACGAACGCGGCTGCTCGTGTCGCGGCGTTGCCGGCGGCCGTTTTCGTGCGGGCTATGGCGTCCGGCAATCGTATTGCCGGCCGGCGGTTGCCGGCCCGCACAGGCCGAGCGCTTGCGCAGCGTGCTCTTGCATGAGCTGGGGCACATTGGGCGGGGCGACGCCTGGGGGCACCAATTGTTTCATCTGGGGCTGCCGTTTTGGTTTTTTCACCCTTTGTACTGGTACCTGCGGTCGGCCGCGCAGTTGTCGCGCGAGCTCATCGCCGACGATTGCGCCGCACGACACAGCTCGCCGGAGGCTTACGTCCGGCAATTGATCGCGCTGGCGCGCGAGACGGGGTTGGGGCCGGCGCCTTCGGCCGTCACGGCGATTTTCACTTCACGAACCCAGTTCTACAGGAGAATGACGATGTTGATTCGCAGAGAGTCGCCCTTGGCGACACGTTGTACATTGGCCTGGCGCGGCGCCGCGTTGGTGTCGCTGGTTTTCGCGGTGGGGGCCGCGGCCTGGACGCTGGGAGTCGAATCGATCGCGGCCCAGACGCCGCCAGACAAAAAGGCGGCGCCGGAAGTCGCCGCGCAAACGGACACGACCCGTGTGCAGGACAAGCGCGACCAGGCGACGCCGGCCGCCGAAAAGCCCAATCGCGCGGTGCTGGAGGTCGATGTGCAGGTCCGAGACGCGAAACAGGCGCCGGAAAACGTTGGGACGCCCGGCGCCGACAATTCGGAACAGACCGCAGAGGTAAAGAAAGAGAAACCGGCGCCTGGTTTGGTCACCGTTGAAATCGGCAGTGACAGCTCCGTGGCGGTCGATGAAATCCAAAGCGACGATCTGGAAGCTGAGTTCGCGCGGCTCGAAAAGCAAATCGAGGCCCTGCGAGCACGGCTCGCGAAGGCGCAAGACACGGGCGCCACGCCGCCACCAAAGCCGAAAAAATGGGACGTATGGATCGAGAAGGTCCCCGGCACGACCAGAGTCATCCGCACTTGGGAAGGTGAGCAGTTGAACAGGACAGACGATGCGAAATCCGACGCCCTTCCGGGCAACAAAAGCGACGCCGGCGTTATCGGCACCCTCCCGGAAAACACGACAGACGGCACCACGCGGAACACCGTCGGCGATCCATTCGCCGCGCCGACGGCCGCCGGCCGGCAGTCGGCCCTGGAAGCGTCTGTGGGCGGACTGCACCTTGACCTGGTGCGGCTGGCCGAGGCCTACGCCGATGCGGTCGGCGGGGTGGAGATCGCCAAGGCCAGGCTGCAACTGGCCATGGCTGCGGCCAACGAATTGAATGCCATCGCCACGGTCCGCGACGAGATCAATCTCCGCGCGGAGATCAAGATCCAAGAAGTCTCGGTCCGCACCGCCGAGCGCAAGCTCTCATCGTTGCGGCGCATCGCCGAGGTCGTTACCGGCGCCGCCGAGGATGAAGCCAAGTCGTGCGAAGACGATTTCAAACGCATGCAGCAATTGCCTAGAGGAATCGTCCCCGGAAGCCAGTTGCGCGACGCCATGCGCCAGTACCAGGCCGCCCAGGCGAACCTGAAGACGCTCCTCGCGATCCTGGCGGAGTAGGATCTCAGAAATTCCATTGCAAGCCGGTGGTAAATCCTTGTGCCCAGAACGTGGACGACTTCGCTTGCGCCGCCGGACTGGCCGGGCCGACCAGTGGACCGGTGGCCTGGCTCAAATTGATCGCGCGGTCGAGCTGGTCGCCGGCGCGAAGCACACGGGTCCAGAGGAGCGCCTCGTACCCTACCGTCAGTCTTAGTCGCTGGGTCAGGTCGTACCCGACGTGAAACTGGGCGTTGGGAACGACCGCGAAGGAGTTGTGCGCCCAGAACCTTCCGACGTTCGATGGTTGGGCGAAGAAGCCTTCGGGCGCCAAATGGTTCGGCCGCGGCAGGTAAAACGGCAGGCCGTTTTGGCCGGCAATCGCGACCGTCGGCGTATTGACTCCCACGCCCGATCGGCCCGTCAAGTCGATCAGAAACCGCCGCCAACGAAAGCTGCCGCGGGCCCCGAAATCGCCGCCGAAAAATGCGTTCTCCGTCAGAAACACGTCGCTATGCGCCGTAGCCACCCCCAACGTGTCGACGGAATTGCTGACGAAATGCATTCGCTCGTTGAGCACGAAAAAGCCGATGCCTCCCAGCAGGTTGAGCCTGATGCGGTCGCCCGGCACGAAATCGGTCAAGCTGAGCAACGCGGAGCACTCCATGCCGCCCAAGACCATCGCGTCGTCCAAGCCGATCTGACCGCTGCGCACACCCGCCTGGGCGACGACCAGCGAGCTCTCGTGCACGCCATTGGGGGTCACATTGGCGAACGGGACCGCCAGCAACGGGGCGTCGGCGCCCTGGCTCGCGACGTTGAAGTGCGTGGCCCGCAGCGCAGTCACGAAGGCGGTGAATTCGCCGCCAAGAATTTCTTCTTCACCCCCCGCCCAGCCGCCCACCGTCAATCGGCCGCCGGGAACGACACCAAAACCCGGCGGCTCGCCGAGCAGGATCGTCGTGTCCGGGGCGTTGAGACGCCCCTGGCCGGCGCTTCCTCCCGTAGTGGCCAACGGCGCGGGCAAGGTTGCGCTCTTTACCGACAAGTTGAGGTACTCGAATCGCACCCAGCCGCCGGGATCGACTTCGTCGCACCACGACCAATTGACCGCCGAGTACGGAGGAACAGGGCCCGATTGCGACGGCGGCTGCGGCGGCGCTTGCGCCGCAACGTCGCCGCGCCACGCAAGCGTCAGCGACAACACGCCGATTGCAATTCGAACGACCCTTTGCACGTGGCACCCAAGCGTCTGGGCTTCGGAGGGAATCGTCGGCTACTAGATTTTTCGGCAGTTGTCCCACCGGGCGGCGCGTGATTACGGAGTTTTAACCCACCCGGCGGCCGGGGACGAGTTGGACATGCCGAATTTGCCCTCCTTCCTTGCGCAAGTGCGCAAGTCACTGCGCCGCGGACTAGTGCGCGGGTTGGCTCACGGTTTTCCTGGTTCCCAGCGGCGGTTACGACCGTTATGCTGTTGCCGGGGGGGACCTATGAATCGACTCTTTTTACCTCTCGTTGTCGCGTGCTTTGCGACCTGTGGGCCCATCGCCGTCGCCGACGAACCGCCGCCGCGGCCGCGGGATGGCGGAACGAATTTCGCCCCACGTCATAACGCCGACGACGAATTGGCGCTACTGCCTCGGCCAGGGTTTACCGTCGAATTGGTGGCGTCGGAGCCGTTGATCGTCGCGCCGGTCGCTTTCGACTGGGGAGCCGACGGCAAGCTCTGGGTCGTAGAAATGCGCGACTATCCACTGGGCCTGGACAACCACGGCCAGCCCGGCGGACGGATCGTCCGCCTGGAAGACACCGATGGCGACGGCCGTTATGACACCTCGAGCGTGTTTCTTGACGGCTTGCTCTTTCCCACGGGCGTCATGACCTGGGGACGAGGCGCGCTGGTCACCTGCGCCCCTGAGATTTTCTACGCCGAGGACACCGACGGCGACGGCCTGGCCGACCGCCGCGAGGCGCTGTTCGCGGGCTTCGGCGAGGCGAACCCGCAGCACCGCGTGAACGGTCTGCGCTGGGGGCTGGACAATTGGATCTATTGCGCCAACGGCGATTTTACCGCGGTCCGCATGTTCGACCCGGCCGCGCTCGCGGACACGACGGCCTCCGGCTTTTCGTCGAGCCAGGCGGAAGATCTGCGCCGGCTGGCGCTGGCAGGCGCGGCGATCAAGTCGCTCAAGACCGGGGCCATGTTCAACATCCGCAACCGCGATTTTCGCTTCCGCCCCGATGAAGGATGGCTCGATCCCCAATCCGGACAGGCCCAATTTGGCCGCGATCGCGACGACTGGGGCAACTGGTTCGGCTGCAACAATGCCGTGCCGATGTGGCACTTCGCGCTTGACGATCACTATTTGCGCCGCAATCCGCACGTGAACTACCCGGTGCCGCGCGTCGAGGCCCCTCGCAGTGTGACCTACGCGGTCGGCACCGAGGGCCGCGACACGGGAACCCGCCGCGGTATTTCGGGCGGCGGGCTGCGCGGTGGAAACGCCAACGCCTGGACCTCTGCGTGCGGTATCACGGTGTATCGCGATGAGCTCCTTGGACCCGAGTTTCGCGACAACTGGTTCACCTGCGAGCCGGTTCACAACCTGGTGCATCGCGAGGTGCTCGTAGCCAACGGAACCACGTTCAGCAGCCGCCGCGCCGACGACGAGCCGGAGAGCGAATTCCTTGCTTCCTCCGATACGATGTTCTCACCCGTCATGGTTCGTACCGCTCCCGATGGTGCGCTTTGGGTGGCCGACATCCACCGTAAAGTGCTGGAACACCCGCACTGGTTGCCGCAGGGTTGGGAAGAGTCGGTCGACGTGCGGGCCGGTGAGGATCAGGGGCGCATTTATCGCGTCTATCCCACCGCTCACAGGCCGCGCACCGTGCCGCGGCTCGATCGACTCGATGCGTTGGGCCTCGTCGACGTACTCGAAAGTTCCAACGGCTGGCTGCGCGACAAGGCGCAACAGATTCTTATCCAACGGGCCGAACTTTCATCGGTGCCGCTTTTGATCGAACGGGTCCAGTCCAGTGTTCAGCCGCTGACCAGGTTGCACGCATTGTGTACTCTCGACGGGCTGCGCGCCCTCAAGCCCTATGTGATCAGGCGCGCTTTATCCGACGAGAATGCCGGCGTGCGGCGCCACGCGGTGCGGCTGGCGGAGGGCCGCGGCGCCCGCTCGCCCGAAGTTGAACGGATTCTGTTGAAGCTCGCGGCGGACACCGATCCGGGAGTGCGCTTGCAACTGGCTTACAGCCTGGGGACATGGAATAAACCGGCGGCCGCGCAGGTGTTGGGCAAGATGCTGCTTCAAGACTCCGCCGACCTGTTCATCTCCGCCGCCGCGCGGAGCTCACTCACGCCCGCCAACCTGCCTGGCGTCGTCAAGACCGTGCTCGCCGGGCCTGCCGGCGCACCGGCGCCGCTGTTGGAAGATTTGCTCAAGTCGGCGATGGGGTTCAGCGACTCGCGGTCGATGCTGACCGTGCTCGAACGCCTGGTACAGCCGCGCGAAGGCCGCCAAACGGAAGCCCAATTCGCCGCAATGGCGGGCTGGCTCGATGCCCTCGACGAGCACAACACGTCGCTCACCGAGATGGTCAGCAAGGCCGACCACGAGCTGCGCACCGGCTTGGAACAACTGCGACCGATCTTCGATGCGGCCCGTCAGGCGGTACACGGTGCCGAAACGCCGTTGTCCGAACGGATCCAAGCGATCGGATTGCTGGGGCGCGGGCTCGACCGGCAGCCGGAAGACCGCGAACGACTCGTCCGCGCGCTGGCGCCGCGTGAAGCCGAACCATTACAAACCGCCGCGGTCGTCGCGCTGGGGCGGTTGCGCGGCGCGGAGGCCGTTGACCACTTGCTCGACGATTGGAAGAGTTACACTCCCGCATTGCGGGCCAAGGTGTTGGATGCGCTCCTGAAACGCGCAGACGGACCGGAAAAGGTGCTCGAAGCACTTCGACAAGGAGGTGTATCGCCGCAGGAGGTCCCACTCACCGCCCAGCGGCGCTTGCTGGAGCACCCGATAGAAGAAGTCCGTGTGAAAGCGAGTCAGATCTTTACCGATCGGGTCGACGAGGACCGTGACAAGATCGTGACGGCTTTCGCCGATTCACTCGCGTTGACAGGCGATGTGTCCCACGGCCGGCAACTCTTTGCCAAGCATTGTGCCGCGTGCCATCGGCTGGGAACGACCGGCCAGGCCGTCGGCCCCGATTTGACAATGGTCCGCGACAAGCCGCCCGAGTGGTTTCTGCCGGCCTTGTTCGATCCTAGCCGAGCCGTGGAAGCCCGCTATGTACACTACGTGGCGGTCACCGAGGACGGCAACGTGTACAGTGGGGTCCTTATTGACGAGGGCGGCGACCGGCTGACGCTGGTCAGCCCGACGGGCCAGCCCCAGGTCGTACTGCGAGGCAACCTTGCGGAGCTAGCGAGCACAGGCAAATCGGCCATGCCCGACGGGCTGGAGAAGGAACTGATGCTCCAGGACGTCGCGGACCTGGTCGCCTTCTTACGCGATCCAGGCACAGCGGCCAATGAAAAAGGAGACTAAGCGTTTGGCTTCAGCCGGATGAGCTACGTTTTTTTCCGCTTCGATTTGCCAACCATCGCTTGAACGAGCGTTGACTTTCGCCGGATGGCTGACCCGCGAGAAGGTTCGAAACACTGATGTCTTCATCCAACTCCGGCCAGTGAATCCCGCGGCCCTCGGCGACAAGCCGCGTCGAATTTCGTTCCTTTGTCGTCGCATGCGCCAATCGAGGGTACCAAGCCAACGGCACGGCAATCGTTCTTCCGTCCGACAATTCTACGGTCAGCGTGTCACGCGTCACGTTCACGTTTGTGGCGACGGCCGATTGGACGTCAATCGTCGAAAAACCCATGCCAGCCCTCCAGCAACTCTGCTCTGTGTTGTACTACACCCGGTCGCCGGCAAAGAAGAAAAACCGATAGGGACCGATTCGAAGTATGGTCGGCATTTTGCCATTCTCAAACCTCCTGATCCGGCGGAAAAAAAGGTGAGACCTTTGCTAGCAATGCAGCTACGACACCTTGTGCTGCGAGCATCTGGTCAACCCAACCGATGGAAGCTAGCACGGCATCATTGGGGCCATGTTATTTTCACGCCCGCAAGGCACGATGCCCAAAAAGCCCGCGTTTTCGTAGGGGTGGATCAGGAGGTCTGATTCTATGCTCCCGGGACGGTCGGATCAACTCGGTGCCCAGGCACCCTGCCAGCATTCTATTAATCGAAGCCAGTGGTTACAACGCTGACAGTGCCATTCGCGCCAGTCCCGAATGATCAATGAGCCCAGCGAAGGGTTTTACGGTTCGGCAAGGCCATTTCCACTTCGCGGATCGGAGTATCCATGATAATCGAACCACCAATGCGATCAACGGGATACGATGGAGCGGCCGTTCTTCAGCCTGTCCAACAAGCCCCGCTTCACTCCCATCGAGTACCATGTCGGTGACACCTGGGTTGAAGTCAGCGCCAACCCGAAATTCGGGCTGCCGACCATTTGGGACGCGGATATTCTCATCTGGGCGTCGACTCAAATCACCGAGGGGATAGACCGCGAGCAGGCGCCCAGCCGAACCATCCAGTTTCACCCGCATAA
>DATLQY010001177.1:0-5927 GCA_035534975.1 Pirellulales bacterium | reverse complement strand
TGCCGCACGGCGTGATCGTCGACAACATCGGGCTCAACGGCGTACTGATTCCCGAGGGACAGAGCGAACGGCAGATCTTCCTCTCTTGCGCCAAGTGGGTGCCCGACATCGACCGCCGCTATCATGCGCTGGCCAGCAATGCCGGCGCTCAGGCATCGCAGGCCGTCATGCTCCATGTCCGGCGGCCCGGCGCGCTGGCCAAACAGTAAGTCCCTACTCCTCGTTCCCACGCTCCGCGTAGGAACGTCTCTTCGGCCGCTCCGCGGCCCTGTTTCCGGCCACGGCCCTTCGAGTACAATTGGGACGCGGAGCGTCTGGTCGTACGTTCCCACGCGGAGCGTGGGAACGAGGTGAATTGCCCAATGACAAATCCTCGCCTTCCAATCCATGAATTTTGCGACGTGGTGAAGCAGACGATTGCCGGGCTACCTCAACCCTTCCACGATTGGATGGTGAACGTCGTGGTCGACGTAGAGTTGGAGCCGCCGCGCGAGCTGCTCGACGCGATGGGATTCGCCGACGATGAAGATGACTTGTTCGGCGTGTTCGAGGGACTGGCGGTTACCGAGCAGGAGTACGGCTTACGGCAGCCCAACCGGATCGTGATCTTCAAACGTCCGCTCGAAACCGCCTGTCGAAGCCGAGCCGAATTGAAGTACGAGATCCGCCGGACGGTGATCCACGAGTTGGCGCACCACTTCGGTTATTCCGAGGAAAGCCTGGAGGAGTTCGAGTCGCAACCCAGCCCTTACGATGAATAGGCCTAACTCCTCGTTCCCACGCTCCGCGTGGAAACGTCTCTTCGGCCGCTCCGCGGCCCCGTTGCGAGTGCGTTGAGAACGATGATCACCAGCGCCCAAAACCAGCGAGTCAAGGACGCGGCCAGGCTCCGCGACCGCCGTCAGCGCGAACAGCAACAGCGTTTTTTGATCGACGGCGCCCGCGAGTTGGGCCGCGCCATCGACGGGGGCGTCGAACTGGTCGAGGTTTTCATCTGCCAGCCGCTTTGCCGGAGCGACGACACTCGGAGCGTCGTCGCACGTCTCGAATCCACCGGCGCGGCGATCCAAAGCGTCACGCCCGAAGTGTTCGCCAGGCTGGCCTTCGGCCAGCGCGCCGAAGGGGTGCTGGGCGTGGCGCGGACCCCGAGGAACCGCCTGGCTGATTTGTCGCTGGGCGAGCGGCCGTTGGTGGCCGTCGTCGAATCGCTCGAAAAGCCGGGCAATCTGGGCGCCGTACTGCGCAGCGCCGACGCGGCGGGTGTATCTGCGGTGATCGCGGCCGGTGGCGGGACTGACCTCTACAATCCCAATGTGATTCGCGCCAGCCTGGGCACGGTGTTCACGCTGCCGGTGCGGGCGGCGACACCCGACGAAACGCTCGATTGGCTGCGCGAACACCGGCTCGATGTATTCACCGCGCGGGTCGATGCGCCGCGGCTTTACACCGACGTGTCCTTTGCCGGCCCAGCGGCCGTCGTGTTTGGTAGCGAATTGGCCGGCTTATCGAACGTTTGGAACGCTTCCGGCGTCACACCGATCAGGCTTCCCATGCGCGGCGCGGCCGACAGTCTCAACATCGCCGCGGCCGCGGCCGTCGTGTTCTACGAGGCGCTAAGGCAACGGAATCCGTAGTGCGGCCTTGCTTCGCTGGCCCGCGCTACGTAGGTTAGCCATTTCAGGCTGACAGGGCTGACAGGAGTTCGTAGCCTTTGCAGGCTGGCAGGAGTTCGATAGAGTATTGAAACGTCGTGAGGTCGATGAGGGAACTGATCCATGCCTGACGCACCGGGCTACACGACGCGCCTGCAGGGCCTGCTCGACCGCTGGGGACAAGGCGATG
Source organism: Pirellulales bacterium (assembly GCA_035534975.1). Lineage (GTDB taxonomy): Bacteria > Planctomycetota > Planctomycetia > Pirellulales > JAICIG01 > DATKSN01. The sequence continues at coordinate 4,085 of DATLQY010001177.1, read as the reverse complement.
AAACGGCGATCGACGAGATTATCGCCCATTCACAGGATCGCCTGAGTCGCATGGCGCACCGCATGTTGGCCGCCAAACCGCACGTGGGCCGCTGGAACGAGACCGACGATCTGCTGCAAAACGCGCTTGTTCGGCTTCACCGGGCATTGAAGGCCATCAAACCGGATTCGAAGGCCGCCTTCAACGGTTTGGCCGCGACTCAGATCCGTCGCGAGCTGATCGACATGGCAAGGCATCTCTATGGGCCTGAGGGGCAAGGCCGGCACCACAAGTCCGATCCCGGCATCGCCGATTCGCAAGGCGATCAACGACCGCGGTACGAAGCCATCGATCCAGCGACCGATCCGCTGGACCAATTCGAGATGGCGGAGTTCCACGAGAGCGTCGGCAGGCTCCCCGCTGCGGAAAGAGACGTTTTCGAGCTGATTTTCTACCAGGGTATGAACCAGGCCGAAGTCGCCGGCCTGCAAGGCATGTCAGAGCGAACGATCAAGCGCCGCTGGCGCGATGCGAGGCTCTCGCTCCAAGCGATGCTTGGCGGCCACGGTGACGAGTAGCGCGCGCATGGCCCGTAGGGTGGGACAAGCTCGCCTTGGGTGAGCGCCGGCCCACCATCGCGTGGTATTGGAGGGCCTACGAAGAATCCGCCTCCCTCATGTCCCCTCCGGACATCGGTAATCGCTTTGCCTGTGGCTTCACTTTGACGGTGGCTTCTCGTTATACTCGCAGCTAAAGCAGCAGGCAGCGGGTCGATGGGTGCGGTAGTTTTCCGCCTGCCGATGTCAACTCGCCAAAGCTAACGGCACACGGCGTGTGCCTACTACTAACCACGATACCCTGTCTTGAAGCGGGCCGTTGACTTGGAATGGCGACGAGATGAAAAACGACGCTCAAATCGACGAGCTACTGGACACGTGGGAAGAGCGCCTCGCCGGCGATCCATGGGCGAGCCTGGATCAATTCATCGTCGAACACTGCGGCGAACTCGCCCCGAAGGTCGTTGAGGCTTTCCGCAAGAAAGCGGCCGCGTTGGCGGCAATCAACCGGCGACTCGCAGCGGTCGACGGATTCGACGCCGCTGTAGCCCCCACTTGCTTTGGCCGCTACACGGTGACCGGAAAGCTAGGCGAAGGCGGGTACGGGGTCGTCTATCGCGGCTACGACCCGGAGCTGCGGCGCGACGTGGCGATCAAGGTCCCGCGACGCGAGCGAATCGCCAACGCTGCTGACGCCGAGGCCTACCTGGCGGAAGCACGTACCGTGGCTAAGCTTGACCATCCGGGCATCGTCCCGGTGCATGACGTCGGACGAACGGAAGACGGCCATTGTTACCTAATCTCGAAGCTAATCCGCGGTGGTGACATGGCGAGCGCGCTTGCCCGCCAGCGGCCCAGTTGCGAGCGCGCGGTCGAGATGGTGAAGTCGATTGCCGACGCGCTGCATCACGCCCACAAACACGGCCTGGTCCACCGCGACATCAAACCTCAGAACATTCTCTTGGACGAACAGAGTCGCCCGCTGATCGCCGATTTCGGTCTGGCACTGTCGGATGAGGCGTTCGGCAAAGGGTCCGGCGCTTGCGGAACGCCGGCCTACATGAGCCCCGAGCAGGCGCGCGGCGAGGGGCATCGGGTCGATGCGCGGAGCGACATTTACAGTCTTGGCGTCGTGTTCTACGAAATGCTCACCGGCCGGGGCCCTTACCGCTCCGGCATTTTGCCGGACCTGCTCGACGAAATCACCAGCGGCGATACGCGACCGCCGCGCCAGCTTGACGACACGATCCCTCAGGAGCTTGAGCGGATCTGCCTCAAGGCACTCGCCAAGCGCGCGGCCGACCGCTACACCACGGCGCTCGACCTGATGAATGACCTTTCGCACTGGCAATCGCAGGAGAGCGGGGGGCGGGAGCCCCCCGGTGGCTCTGACGATCACTCGGCCAAACAAAAAGGGAACTTACATGGTGGCACCCACGAAGATGGTCGGCTCGCCCCGGTGATACCCAAGGGCCTTCGTTCATTCGACGCCCGCGACGCGGATTTCTTCTTGCGACTGTTGCCCGGCCCAACCGATCGCGATGGTCTGCCCGAGAGCATCCGATTCTGGAAGGGCCGCATCGAAGAGACCGACCCCGATGAAACGTTCGCCGTGGGTTTGCTCTACGGCCCATCCGGGTGCGGCAAGACGTCGCTGGTCAAGGCGGGCTTGCTGCCCCGATTGGCGCCGCACGTTCTAGCGGTCTATGTCGAGGCGACGCCGGACGATACCGAGGCGCGGCTGCTCAAAGCGCTGCGCAAGGTTTGTGGTGCAGGCATCCCGGCTTCTGAGTCTGGAGCTATCGAAGCGGGCGCGACGCCCGGACCACAAGCGGCAGGCGGGACGCCTACACCACAAGAACTCGTCGAAATAATCGCGGCGTTGCGCCACGGGCACAGCCTCAAGCGCGGCCAAAAAGTATTGATCGTGCTCGACCAGTTCGAGCAATGGCTGCACTCGCATCCCGACCAGCAGGGTACGGAGCTTGTGCGGGCGTTGCGGCAGTGCGATGGCGCGCACGTGCAGTGCCTCCTGATGGTCCGCGACGATTTCTGGATGGGCGCCTCGCGGTTCCTGCGCGAGTTGGAATTGCGCCTCGTCGAGGGCGAGAACAGCGCGGCGGTCGACCTGTTCGACGTGCGGCACGCGCGGCGCGTTCTAGAGATCTTTGGCCGTTCCTACGGTTGCGTAGGTCAGGCTTTCCAGCCTGACATCGGCCAAGCCGACAACGGTGTGTCGGCGAGTCAGGCTGGAAAGCCTGACGTACTAACACGCGACCAGGAACAATTCCTCGACCAGACCGTTGCCGGACTTGTCGAGGACGGCAAAGTAGTCTCCGTCCGTTTGGCCCTCTTTGCCGAGATGGTCAAGGGCAAGCCCTGGGCGCCCGCCACGCTCAAGGCAATCGGCGGCATCGCTGGTGTCGGCGCAACCTTCCTCGAAGATACCTTCAGTTCGTCGACCGCCCCGCCGCGTCACCGCTTGCACCAGCGGGCCGCTCGTGCCGTGCTCAAGGCCCTGTTGCCCGAATCCGGCGCCGACATCAAGGGGCATCGCCGCAGCGCCGACGAACTGTTGGCCGCATCGGGCTACGAGCGCCGGCCGCAAGAATTCGCGGAGTTGTTGCGGATTCTCGACGCCGAGTTACGGCTGATCACGCCGGCAGATGAAGGCGACAGGTTACAAGGAACAGGGGACAGTGGGGAGGAGGAAGGGCAAGCATCTTCAGATTCATCCTTCATCCCTCATCCTTCATCCTTCCAACTGACCCACGACTACCTCGTGCCCAGCCTCCGCGACTGGCTGACCCGCAAACAGCGGGAAACTCGCCGCGGCCGCGCCGAGCTGCAGTTGGCCGCGCGTGCGGCGGCATGGAGCACCAAGCCCGACAACCGACTTTTGCCGTCGTTGGGCGAGGTTTTGCGCATCCGCTTGCTGACCGACTCCAAGCGTTGGACCGAGCCGCAACGCAAAATGATGGCTACGACAAGCAGCGTGCATGGCCTTCGCTCCGGTATCTTTATGGTCGTTTTGGCCGTTATCGCGGTTTCTGGTATGAATATTCGTAAGGCAGTCGTGGAAAAGCAAGATCTGACCCGCGCCGAAGGACTGGTGACGGGACTCTTGAACGCCGATATCAGCCAGGTTCCAGCAATCGTCAAGGCAATCGACGCGCTTAGACCCTGGGCCGATCCGCTGCTGCGCGAGGCGTTCGAGAAGGCGCGCTTCGGGTCGCGCGAGAAGCTCCACGCAGCCCTGGCCCTGTTGCCCGTCGATGAGGCTCCTCTCGCGTACCTCTCCAATGAATTGCTGCGCGCCGAGCCGTCGCGGTTGCCGGTCATCCGCGATGCGTTGGCCGACCACTCGGCTGGAATCATCGGTCGTTTGTGGACTGTGCTCGTTGGCAGGGCGGTCTCAAATCTCAAACGCAATTCGTGCTCGTTAATACGAGTCCAGAAAGTGAGGTAGGAGAAAACATCGCTGGGAGGTTCCAATGGGATTGTGGTTGAAAACTTTCCCTTGGGAACGGAGTCCCAGCGATGGCAAAA
>DATLQY010001176.1:0-3813 GCA_035534975.1 Pirellulales bacterium | reverse complement strand
ACTCGATGTGGCCCATCCGCTTGCGGCGGACGCGGCTGTGAGTGACCTTTACGCCGCAACGATCGCAGATCATCCCCTTGTACTTCATCCCGCGGTACTTGCCGCAGGAGCACTCCCAGTCCTTTTCCGGTCCGAAAATCCGTTCGCAGAACAGGCCGTCCTTTTCCGGGCGGTAGGTGCGGTAATTGATCGTTTCGGGCTTCTTGACCTCGCCGAACGACCAGCTACGGATATCGTGCGGACGGGCCAGGCTGATCTTCACCGAGGCGTAATCGTTGATCCGATCGTAAGAGCCGTCTGCGGAACCTGTGTGTTGGTGCTCCATATCGGTTGTGCCTTGGGGTTATTGGTCAGTTGTCATTGGTCAGTTGTCATCGGTCACTTGTCATCGGTCAGTTGTCATCGGTTGGCGCTTGCCGCCGAAACAAATGACAAATGACACCACTCACGGATTACGTTTCTCCAGTTGCATGTTCAGCCCCAGGCCGCGGATTTCGTTGGTCAGCACGTCGAAGCTCGCGGGAGTACCGGCCTCGAGCGTGTTCTCCCCCTTGACCATCGATTCGTAGATCTTGGTCCGGCCTTCGACGTCGTCGCTCTTGACGGTGAGCAACTCTTGCAGGATGTAAGCCGCTCCGTAGGCCTCCAGCGCCCAGACTTCCATTTCCCCGAAGCGTTGGCCGCCGAAGCGGGCCTTTCCGCCCAGCGGCTGCTGGGTGATCAGCGAGTAGGGACCGGTCGAGCGGGCGTGGACCTTGTCGTCGACCAGGTGGTGCAGCTTGAGCATGTAGATGTAGCCCACCGTCGTCTCCTGCTCCATGGGCAGTCCGGTGCGGCCGTCGTGCAATTGGGCCTTGCCGTGTTGCGGCAGCTTCGCCTCGTCGAGGCATTCCTGGATCGTTTCCTCGGTGGCCCCGTCGAAGACGGGCGTGATCGCCTGGAAACCGAGCTTGGCCCCGGCCCAGCCCAGGTGCGTCTCGAGGATCTGACCCACGTTCATACGGCTGGGAACGCCCAGCGGGTTGAGCATGATTTGCAAGGGCGTGCCGTCGGCCAGGAATGGCATGTCTTCCTGGGGCAGGATCTTGGCGATCACACCCTTGTTGCCGTGGCGGCCGGCCATCTTGTCGCCGACGGAAATCACGCGCTTGGCCGCGATGTAGACCTTGACCATCTGCAGGACGCCGCTGCGCAGCTCGTCGCCGCGCTTCATCGAGTTGAGCCGGCGGTCGCGCTCGTCGATCGCGGCCTCGACCAACGGCCAGCCCAGTTTCCACGCCTTTTCGACGTCGGCCTTGCGTTGCGGGCTGCGAATGTCGAGCGACTCGATCTTGAATCGCTGGGCCTGTTCGGCGACGTACTTGTGCTCCTGGTCGCGGACCAGCGCGTTGCCTTCCTCGTCGGTGAGCTTCTTCTGCAAGATGCCCTCGATCTGCTCGACCAGCCCGCCGAAGGTCTGCGCGATCTTGGCGTTGCCGTCGGCCTCGGTCTCCTTGAGTTGTTTCTCGAACAGCTTGCGTTCCTCTTCCGAAAGGCTCAGGCGGCGGGAAAACTTCTGCGTGTCGATCACGATCCCCTCGACGCCGGACGGAACCTCGAGGGAATCGTTCTTGACGTCCTCGCCGGCCCGGCCGAAGATCGCGTGCAGCAGCTTCTCCTCGGGCGTGAGCTCGGTCTTCGATTTGGGCGAGACCTTGCCCACGAGCACGTCGCCCGGCCGCACGAATGTGCCGATCTGGACAATGCCCCCTTCGTCGAGGTTGCGCAGCGCCTTTTCGCTGACGTTGGGGATGTCGCGGGTGAATTCCTCGCGACCCAGCTTCGTTTCGCGAATCTCGATGTCGAACTCCTCGATGTGGATCGAGGTGTAGGTGTCGTCCTTGACCAGCTCTTCGCTGATGATGATCGCGTCTTCGAAGTTGAAGCCGTCCCAAGCCATGAAACCCACCAGCACGTTCCGGCCCAAGGCGAGCTCGCCCCGAAAGGTCGCGGCGCCGTCGGCGATGACCTCGCCCTTTTCGACCTTCTGACCGGGGCTGACCATCGGCCGCTGGTTCTGGCAGGTCCGCTCGTTGAGTCCCACGTACTTCCGCAGCACGTAGGTGTCGTCGCCGATCACGATCCGTTCCGCGTCGACGTAGCTGACGGTCCCCTTCTTGCGGGCGCGAACCAGCATGCCCGAGTTCTGGGCCACGTCGCGCTCCATGCCCGTCGCCACGATCGGCGGTTCGGTGACCAAAAGCGGCACGGCTTGCCGCTGCATGTTCGACCCCATCAAGGCGCGGTTGGCGTCGTCGTGCTCCAGGAAGGGAATCAGCCCGGCCGAAACGCCCACCATCTGGCTGGGGGCCACGTCGATGTACTGAATGCGGTCGATGGGCACGAGCTCGAAGTCGGCCCGGTAACGGGCGATGATATTGTCGCCCTGCGATCCGCCCTGCAAGCGTCCGTTCGCCACCGGCGTGTCGGCCGGCGCGAGGTACGCCTCGCTTTCCTGATCGGCGCGGAGCCAGACCACGTCATCGGCCACCTTGCCTTTGGTCACCTTGCGGTACGGCGTGACCAGAAAACCGTACTCGTCGACGCCGGCGTAGATCGCCAGGCTGGAGATCAGGCCGATGTTCGTGCCTTCCGGCGTTTCGATCGGGCAGATGCGTCCATAGTGCGAAATATGCACGTCGCGGACCTCGAACCCGGCCCGCTTGCGGTTCAAGCCGCCCGGCCCCAAGGCCGACAATCGCCGCTCGTGCGTGAGCATCGAAAGCGGGTTGGTCTGGTCGACCACTTGCGAAAGCTCGCCGCGGCCGAAAAAGTACTCGATGGCCGCCGAGATGCTCTTGGGGTTGATCAACGTGCGCGGCGTCATGTCCTCGACGTCCTTGAGGCTCATCCGTTCCTGCACGGTGCGGCGCAGCTTGAGGAAGCCCTTGCGCAGCTCGTCGCACGCCAACTCGTCGATCGTGCGCAAGCGGCGGTTGCCGAGGTGGTCGATGTCGTCGATCTCCGCCGACGTGTCGTCGGCGCGCAGTTGCATCAGGTACTTGATCGCCGCGATCAAGTCCTCGGGCCGCAAGGTCATTTCGGTCTCGGCGATGTTCAGACCCAGCTTGCGGTTGATGCGGAATCGGCCGACGCGACCGAGGCGGTAGCGGTTGGTGTCGTAGAATTTTTCGTGGAACAGCGCGCGGGCCTTTTCCAATTGCGGCGGATTACCCGGCCGCAACCGCTGGTAGATTTTCAACAGCGCCTCTTCGTGGCTCCCGGTGCTGTCCTCTTGCAGGCTGTTGAAGATCAAGAGGTCCTTCTGGTCGGGGACCACCTCGACGGTGTGAAGATCGGAGGTACAGATCAATTCGGCCGCGTTCTTGGTGACCTTCTGTCCGGCCTCGAGGATGATTTCGCCGGCCTTTTCGCTGCCGGCGGGGTAGACCACGTCGGTCACGGCGATCTTGCCTTCGATCTTGGCGGCGCTGCGGCCGTCGACGACCTTCTCGACCGAAGTCTCGTAGAAGCAGCGGAGCAGGTCGGCGTTCTGACTGTATTTGGGGTCCATCGCCCGCAACAAGGTGAGCGCCGAAAACTTGCCGCTCTGGTCGATCCGGACCGTGAGCACGTCCTTCTTGCTCACGTTGAGCTCGATCCAACTACCGCGTTCGGGAATGATGCGGGCGCTGTGCAGCCGGCGCTCGTTGCCCTCCATTTCGCTGACGAAATCGACGCCGGGGCTGCGGTGAAGCTGACTGACCACGACGCGCTCGGCGCCGTTGATGATGAACTCGCCGCCGCCGAGCATGATCGGCATGTCGCCCAGAT
>DATLQY010001175.1:0-17326 GCA_035534975.1 Pirellulales bacterium | reverse complement strand
GTCGCGGTCCCGCTCGGCACGTTCCTCCTCACGTTCCCGTTCGTCCTCGGCTTCGTCCTCGTCCCGTTCCCGCTCGGTCTCCTCTTCGTCCTCGTCCCGTTCCCGTTCGGCCTCCTCTTCGTCCTCGTCACGGTCCCGTTCGGCCTCCTCTTCGTCCTCGTCGCGGTCCCGTTCGGCCTCCTCTTCGTCCTCGTCGCGGTCCCTTTCGGCCTCCTCTTCGTCCTCGTCGCGGTCCCGCTCGGCCTCCACGCGTGCGGCTTGCAGTTGTTTCCTCAAATCAGCGATCTGCTCTTGGCCGTCCCGCTGCGAAAGGGCCTGTTGCACTTCGTCGCGTGCTTGTCTGAGTTTCACCTGCAGCTCGTCGACCACCGCTTTGAGTTGGGCGACTTCGGCGGCCCTCGTCACTGCCGCCTCATGTGCTTCCTCCTCAGTCTTTTTCGGGGCCTCACCCTGCGCGCGCGCCGCGACCGGCGCGGCCAGCGAAATGCAGACGTAAACCAAACCACGTGAAAACATGCCGTTCATCTCGTTGCTCCTTTAGCTGTGGAGAAAGGGACCAATTCGGATTCATTACGTAGTTGATCTCGCCGCGCGCGAAGCGTGTTCCATCGTTGGCGAATTCGCTCGGCCGCCCCCCGTAGGTCACTTTGCTCCGCCTTCGCCAACGCCGGCCCCACTTGCGCCATCTCGGTTTCCAACAGATCGAACTCTTGCCAAAGCCCGCTGAGCGACTCTTCAACCCCGCTCGAAGGTGAGGGAGACAACGAATCGTTCGTGGTCTCGATGGCGGCCGCCGGTAGTTTCACGGCGGGCAATAGCGTAACCACGCCCAAGGCAACCACGAAGCCGAGGACGGTCGCCAGCGACTTTGCAACTGCGCTGGAGCGTGCCGGGCCGAGAGGTCGCTCGTCGAGCAAGACTTCGAGCCGCTCTCGCAGTGCCGAACGTGTCGTCGCGGCCCCCGCCGCCAGCGCGGCCGTCGGGCCAAGCAGCAGCTCGGCGACTGTCGTCAGCGATCGCGCCAAGGCGAGGCGGTCGCCCGTCCGCGCGACGGCCCAACGGTCGCTGAGCAATTCGGCCTCGTGACGGATCCGCCGTTGTGCCAATCGGTTCAGCGGCTGGAAGAAGCCCAGCGAACCAATGACGCTCGCCAGCCAAAGCCAACGCGTATCGCCGCGGGCCAGGTGGCCCAGTTCGTGGGCCAGCAGCGCCCGCAGCTCGCGGTGATTCAAGCGTTTGGCCAGCGCGGCGGGCATCGCCACGTGCCAGCGCACGAGACCCCAGGCGATAGGGCTGGCGCCATCAGCCGCCCGGTAGAGCCGTATCCGCCGCTTCAAGCCCGCCTGGCGGCAAAGATCGTCGAGTGCGCGGCGCTCGGGCCCACGGCGAAGCTCGACGAAGGTCCGCGAACCACCCATTCGCAGCCACCCCAGCGCGACGCGCAATCCGCAGAACACCACGCCCGCCAACCAGGCGATGCCGATGGCGGCGTTCCACGGTACGACGCGCGTGGCCCGAACTTCATTCCGCGGATTCTGAGACGACGGACTCGGGCCTAGGAACGAATTCCGGGCTGCGTCGTCGGTCACACCCTCTTGTAGACTACTTACTGGCCGAGCGGATGTCTCATCGCCAGTCCTCCTCTCGGCCGGCGAGCGGGCCACGCACGGGCTAGCCGACGAATCCCCGTGGGATGGCCTTCCCAGGCCGTCTCCCCCGTGGGATGGCCCTCCCAGGCCGTCGTTCTCGTAGGATGGCCTTCCTAGGCCGTCGCGTTCCGTAAACGACCTGGGAAGGCCATCCCACAAAGGGCGTTGGAGCGTCACCTGCCCGATCCAAGGTTCGATTGACATGCCCGCTTGCAACGGTACGGTGAACAGGCCCAGGACCATTGCCAGCTTCCAGGCCGACTGCCGCAATTGGGCCGAACGGGGTGGACGAACCCGAAACACCACGGCCAACACGCCGATCAGACAAGTCGAGTGGATCAGGTAGGTTGCCAGGAGCGGCACCAGTCGCTCGAAAAGCTCAGCGATCATTTTGGCGCTCCCGTTGCCGGATCAGTTGCTTGAGCTTCGACAATTCGTCGGGTGTCACGTCGCACTCGTCCAGGAGATGGCTTACCAGCTCCGTGACATCGCCCGCGAACAGCCGTTCGACCAGATCGGCCACCATCGATCCGCGGACCTGGTCCCGCTCGACCAGCGGACGATAGATGAAGGTTCGCCCGTCGCGGCGATGGTCGACCAGGCCCTTGCGCTCCATTTTGGTGAGCATGGTCGCGATCGTGGTGTAGGCCAGCGGCCGGCCGGGCTCGAGCTCCTGCCGCACCTGGGCGACCGTCGCCTGGCCGCGACGCCAGAGGGCCTGCATGATCGCGAGTTGTACCGTGGGGAGCTTTGGCATGGCGAAGTCTCGATTGAACTACTATGGTAATACTAATTAGGTAATAGTTTGTCAAGGGTGGCGCCTCAAGAAAAAACAACGGCTCGCTCAAAGGCGAGGATCGTCGTATCGGGTTCTGTAGGGAACGCCCTCCGTGGCGTTCGGAGGAGTTGGCGCGACGTCATCTGGCAGGACACAGCACGCCACGGAGGGCGTTCCCTACAGAGATAAGCAGGCCGTTGAAAAAAACGCCCTTGCGCCAGCCATGGCGCGCCGTTATGCATCGAACTCCGCTAGGGCGGCCATCAACTCGCCGAGAATCATGGCGGTGGCGCCCCAGATGCGGTGCCGTCCCGATTGGATGTGGGGAGCGGTGAATTCGACCCCGTGCTGGCGACGCGCGTGCCGGCCGTGGTGCGACGGGTCGCAAACGAGTGCCAACGGAACTTCAAGAAGCTCGGCCACTTCGTCGCGATTGGGCTTCCAATCGGGCCGTTGGCTCACGGACGCCACCCAAGGGAAGATGAGGAATTCGGTCACGAACACGTAGATCGGCGTCAGTTGGCCCAGCAACCGCACGCCGTCGGCCGGTACGCCCAACTCTTCTTCCAACTCACGCAGCGCGGCGTGCTGCACCGATTCTTCGGGTTCGATCAAGCCGCCGGGCAGACTGATCTGGCCGGCGTGCGTCGCCATATCGGCCCTACGAACCGTGAGCGGCAAGTGCCACTTCCCGTCGTGCGAATAGAGCAGCGCCAGCACGGCGGCAGACCTTACCCGGTCGCTGGGAGGGCCCGCGTGCCGGCCATAGCACAATTCCGGCTCGAACCGCCGCTGCGCGGCGCGGCCGGGCAATGCCGACGCGGCCAGGCGCGCGGCGAGAAGCTCTGGTAAGACATCGCTGGTCATCGGCGCGGCATCCGTCATTCGTCCGAGACGTCAAGGGCCTCTTTCCCCGCGCGCGTCGTCAAGGCGGTGTACACGTTCACGGCAATTTCGTTCTTGATGAAACGGACTGAGCCGTCGCCCAGCAAGTGCATCGCCCCGCCGGGGTGCATGCTCGAAGGCCCCCAGAGGCAATCGATTCCCTGTCCGCCCGAGGGATAATAGGGCGTGTAGTTGAGCGAGATGACCAGGTCGGAAAAGGTCGACGAGTTGGGATCGTAGATCAGGGCCGAGATCGCGGCCGTGCCGCCGTCGATCCAGACGGAGGCGTCCGGCTCGCGCGTCTCGGCAAGAAAGAACGTGTGCGATGAACCATCGCGCAAGTCGCGCGGCCGCGTATTGGACTGCCAGTAAATGGCCCCGTCGGGCTCCAGCCATAGCTTGTCGATCGTCGTCGCGCCCAAGGCCACGTAGTTCCGGATGGCAAACTTTCCGAACGGCGCGTAGCGAGGCTCCCGGCTGATCACCCCTCCCGAAAACGAAGGACAACGGTAGAGCGGAATCGTCGACTTCGCCGCGGCCTGGTTTTCAGGGGCCAGCGAAGAGACGTTGTAATTCACCAGGTTGTGGAGCGCGGACTGCTCCAAATCGGGCAAGATCAAGCTGGCCCAACTGTGCAAGTGGTCGTTGAGCGGGTTGGCGTTCCACACGCCTTCCATGATGTCGCTGGTCGAGCTGGGCGGATAGACGAGTTGGCGGTTCTCGTATTCATGCAGCGCCAGGCCGATCTGTTTCAGGTTGTTGCGACAGGAGGTGTTCCGCGCCGATTCGCGGGCCGATTGCACCGCCGGCAACAGAATCGCGACGAGCATTCCGATGATGGCCATGACCACCAACAACTCGATCACCGTAAACCCGCCGCGAATGCGATGAATGGACGGCATGGAATGCGCTCCTACTTGATTCAGTGGTGGACGACCAGCCCAGGCAAGTCGCGTTCGAGCTGAAGGGTTCCCTCGCGAGTGGTCCGCGCACCGTGTAGATTGACGCTTTTCAAGCTTGCCAGGCCCTTGAGTCGCGCCAGCCCCGCGTCGGTGATTTGGGTGTCGCTCAGGCCAAGCGTTTTAAGCTTCGCCAGGCTGTCCAGGTTGGCCAGACCCTCGTCAGAGACCTTGGTGCGGCCCAGGTAGAGCGTGCGCAGTTCGGCGCATTCTTTCAAGTGGGCCAAACCCGCGTCGCCGACGGCGGAGTCGAAAAGCGCGACCGTTTCCAGCTCCGGGAAGCGAGCGAGGTAGGCAAGGTCGCCGTCGGCGACTCGCGTACCGCCGAGGCCAACCTCGACGACGGGGCCGCCGTGGCGGCGGTCGTCGCGCTTTACCGTGCCGCCGAGTCGCTCGATGGCGGCGATTGCCTCGGCTTCGTCAGGACTCACTCGGGGCGCACAGCCGAGCTGGCTGCAGCCGAGCACCAGGCCCAACAATGACGGCAAATGAGCGCGCATGGCAGATCAACGCCAATACCCCTACTCACCGTAACAGAAACTGCGAAAATGGAAAGAAGCGGGCGCAAAAAATGTTCGGCGACGCAGCGAAGCTCACATCTTTTGGATCAATTCCAGGCAGATCTCCCGCACTCGGGCCGGGTTGACGTTGGGGTTCTTCTTCTTGGCCAGACCCACAAACGCGCCCGCGGCCTGCAGCTTGCCCCCCTGCACGTCGGCAACCAGCTTGGGGTTCGCTTTCACCAGCTCCCGGCAAAGCTCGAAAAGCGCCGATTCATCGACCTTTTCGATCCCCAGCACCCCCATTGCCGCCGAAGCCGACTTGCCGGAGCCGATCATTTCCACCAACACTTCGCGCCCGCGGGTGGTATCGACCTCGCCGGCCCGCACCTTGGCGAGCAGTTCGGCGAGCGCCGGAGGACGCACGGGGAACTGCTCGATTTCGGTGCCCCGCTCCTTCAGCTCGCGCAACACGTCCTGCTGCACCCAGTTGCTCGCCAGCTTGCCGTCGCCGCAAAGCTGCGCCAGCTCGATGTAGTAATCGACCAACGCCCGCCCCTTGTTGACTATCACGTCGCTGTCGTAGGGGCTGATGTTGTACGTTAGTTCGAGACGGCGCCGCAGATCGGCCGGCAGCTCGCCCAAACCCGCGTGGACCGCCTCGATCCGCTCTTCCGTCACCGTGACGGGCACCAGGTCGGGATCGGGGAAGTAGCGGTAGTCGCTCGATTCCTCTTTGTGCCGCTGTCCTCGGGTGACCAACTCGACGTCGTCCCAGCCGCGGGTTTGCTTGGGCACGTCGCCCAACCGCCGACCTGTCTCCTTCCAGACGTCGAATTGCCGCTGGGCCTCGTAGACCAACGCCCGCTCGACCGCCCGGAAGCTGTTCATGTTCTTGATCTCGACGATGGGCGTCGGGGTCCGCCGGCCGTCGTCGGCATGCACGTGCAAATTGACGTTCGCATCGACCCGCAGGCTTCCCTCTTGCATGTTGCAGTCGCTCACGGCCAGGTACGTCAAGAGCAGTTTCAGCTCGTTGAGGTACGCGCCCGCCTCCTGCGGCGATCGCAGGTCGGGCTGCGAAACGATTTCCAAGAGCGGAGTGCCTGCGCGGTTGAGATCGATCTTGCTGTCGGCGGCGCCGGCCTGCTCGTCGTGCATGCTCTTGCCGGCGTCCTCCTCCAGATGGGCCCGTATGATACCCACCCGTTTTGGCTCGAATCGTCCCTTGGGATCGCTGATTTCCAGGTAACCGTTGGAGCTGAAGGGGAGGTCGTACTGGCTGATCTGGTAGCCCTTGGGCAGGTCGGGATAGTAATACTGCTTGCGGTCCCACTTGGTGAACCGCGCGATCTCGCAGTTCAGCGCCACCGCCGTGCGCAGCGCCAGCTCGAACGCCCGGCGGTTCATCACTGGCAAGGTGCCGGGCATGCCGGTGCAGACAGGGCAGGTCTGCGCGTTGGCGGGCGCGCCAAACGCGGTGCTGCACGCGCAGAACAGCTTGGTCCGCGTTAAGAGCTGGACGTGGACCTCCAGGCCTATCACGATGTCGTAGGGTTGCGTCATGGGAAGAAGCTTGCTGGCGACGACGAGCGAACCCCCCGTCGCACGATCCTACAGTGCGGGCCTCCGCCGGTGCCAATCGGTGGCCTGCTGGAACATGTGCGCGCCGCGCAGCAGCCGCTCTTCCTCGAACGCGGGCGCTTGCAACTGCAATCCAATCGGCAGATCTCCCCTACCAAACCCACACGGAAACGCGATGGCACCGATTCCAGCCAGGTTGGCGCTGACGGTATAGAGATCGACCAGGTACATGGCCAATGGGTCGTTCGATTTCTCACCCAGCTTGAAAGCGGGGCTCGTGGTCACCGGACCGACGATCAGATCGACTTGCTCGAAGGCCCGGTCGTAATCCTGGCGGATGAGCCGGCGCACCTTGAGCGCCTTGACGTAGAACTTGTCGTTGTAGCCGGCGCTCAGGGCGTAGGTGCCAAGGATGATCCGGCGTTTGACTTCCGGACCGAAGCCCTCGGCGCGACTGCGGCGGTAGAGCCGAACCAACGGCGTATCGAGCTGTGCGACGGCCTGGTGCCCGCCGGCTGCCTCCAGCAACGCGGCCTCGGCGGCCAATTCGGTCTGCGATGCGCGCTCGTCCGCGCGGTGGCCATAGTGGACGCCGTCGTAGCGAGCAAGGTTGCTGCTGGCTTCGCAGGGGGCGATGATGTAATAGGCCGCCACGCCGTACTTGGCGTGCGGCAGTGAAATCTCCTTGATCTTTGCGCCCAGCGACTGGTAGACCTTCAACGCCTCGCGCACCGCCGCTTCGACTTGGGCTTCGAGTCCCTGCCCAAAATGCTCTCGGGCCAGTCCGAGCGTCAAGCCCGCAAGCGGCCGCGTGACGCTCTCGGTGTACCTCGGCACCGGCCGATCTACCGACGTGGAGTCGAGCGAGTCGTGGCCCGCCAGCGCCTCCAGGGCCAGCGCGCAATCCTGGGCGGAATGCGCCAAGGGGCCGACCTGGTCGAGACTGCTGGCGAAGGCCACCAGGCCGTATCGGCTGACGCGGCCGTAGGTCGGCTTCAAGCCCGTGACGCCGCACATCGCGGCCGGTTGTCGAATTGAACCGCCCGTGTCGGTGCCGATCGACAATGGCGCCATCGACGCGGCGACGCAAGCCGCAGCCCCGCCGCTGGAACCGCCAGGCGTGCATCCGAGGTCCCAGGGATTGCGGGTCTTTTGGAAGGCCGAATTCTCGGTCGAGCCGCCCATCGCAAATTCATCGAGGTTCGTGCGGCCGATCAGCACTGCGTCAGCCGATTTGAGCCGCGCGACCACGGTCGAGTCGTAGGGGGCGACGAAGTTTTCGAGCATGCGCGAGCCGCAAGTGGTCAGTTCGCCCTTGCTGGCAAGGAGATCTTTCACCGCCACCGGCAGCCCGCCAAGTCGGCCCAGCGGCTCGCCACGTCGTCGCCGCTCGTCGACCCGTTCGGCCTGGTCCAACGCGCCCTGCTCGTCAACTCGCAGGAACGCACCCACACGCCGGTCGTGCGCGGCGATGCGGTCGAGGTGCGCTTGGGTGACCTCCACCGAGGTGACCTTGCCGGCACCCAGTTGGGCCAGGAGCTCGGTGGCGCTTGAGTCAATCAACGACATGGCCTACTCCCCGAGCACCGCCGGCACCAGGTAAAACTCGCCGTCGGTGTGAGGGGCGTTGGCCAACATCCGCGCGCGGTCGAAACTGGGCCGAGGTTCGTCGTCGCGGAAGACGTTGGAGATTTGCACCGCGTGGGCCATGGGCTCGACGTCGTCGGTTTCAATCTCGTTCAAGAGCTCGATGTACCCGACGACCTGACCCAATTGCGCGGTCAAAGTCTCCAGTTCCGCTTCGGTCAGCTTGAGGCGGGCCAGGAGCGAGACTTTTTCGACTTCGACACGAGTGAGGCTCATTTCTTGGCGCCGGCCTTGGTGTTGCCCTTGCCTTTCGACGTGGAATCGTCGCTGGAGGGGAGCTTGAAGGGGGCGGCCTTGACAAGCTTGGTCACTGCGCCGCTACGCAGGCACTGGGTGCAAACCCTCGCCGTCTTGTTGGTTCCTCGAACCGTGATTCGCACCCGTTGCAAATTGGGCTTGAATTGCCGCCGGCTGATTCCGGTGACCTTCGTCCCCACCCCGCCCAGGTACTTCGCCTTGCCGCGGGTCGTGACCGAATTGCCGATCTGGGGCGCCTTGCCGCACACGTCACATGCCTTAGGCATGAAAAAGCTCCGCAAAACCACTGTGAATTCGAAACCGCCAGTATAGCGGCCGGCTCAAATCACGCAACCCGCACTGTTACGACACCACCCCCGCGAGGTCCTACGGTACTGCGGCGATTCCACGCCCCTCGACGACACGCACGATTTGATCGGTCTGTACGTCGCGCAACTCCTCCACAGCGCCCGAGGGCCAGCGGATCGTGACCGTTTCCAGCACGGTCAAATTACCCAACCCGAAGTGGATTCGCGGATCGCTCGAAGACAGATAGCTCGAGGCGGGCGATACCTCGCTGATCCAGATTTCGTTGCCCGCGCGCGCGGTAATCCGAGCGCCGTAGGCGAACGTGTTCGGACCGGTCCCCCGCAGGTCGAACTTGATCCAATGGTTCTCCGTCAGCGAGCGGTTCTCGAACAACAGCGGCGGGCCTTCGTAGTCGACGATCAGCACGTCGACTCGCCCGTCGTTGTTGAAGTCAGCCGTGGCCGAACCGCGACCGACGATGAGTTTGGCCAGCGCCGGATCGAGGACGGGCACGAGATCGACGAAACGGCGGCCCGACTCGTTGCGGAACAGCATCGTCGCCTGCCGCAAGCTTTCCCCCGCGTTGAGCTCCCCGGCATTGTCGTAGACGTGGCCGTTCACGTAACAGATGTCCGGCCATCCATCGTTGTCCATGTCGAGCCACTTGGCTCCGAAGCCAAGTCGGTTGCAGGTGGCAAGCCTGATACCGGTTTGATTGCCGACCTCCGTTAACAAATGGGTCCTCAGGCCGTTACCCTTGTTGACGTAAATGTCGTGACGAAACAGGGCGAAGCAATTGTCTTGGAAATCGGTGACGGTCAGGTCCAATAAACCGTCGCGATCGAAATCGGCCCAATCGGCACCCATGGCCGCCATCGGTGCCATAGTGTGCCCCACCGCGCAGCCGAACTCGGCGCCGATGTTCTTGAACTGCATACCACCCAAGTTATACATGAATTCGGCGCGCGTGCCGTCGTTGCCGATGTAAAAGTCTTGCTTGTTGTCGTCGTCGACGTCGCTGAACGCCAGTACCAGCGCCACGCCGTTGGTGTCCTTCATGCCGGCTGATTCCGGCACCAATTCGAAGCCCCCGTGGCCGGTGTTGTGCCAGATCTCGCCGAATTCAGGCGGGTACTCCTTGGGCGGGCAACCGGAGCGCATGCCTCGCGTCAGTTCGCAATACTGTTTCGAATCGGGACCAAACACGACGTAGTTTAGAATCACCAGGTCGAGATGGGCGTCGCCGTCCAGATCCATGAAGCCCGCGCTGGAGCCCCAATGCCCATGGTTGGACAGGTCCAAGCCTGCCTGAGTGGTCACCTCGACAAAGGTCCTGCCCCCGTCGTTGCGGAACAGCGCCAGGCGGTGAATCCCGGTCAGCAACACGTCGAGCCAGCCATCGCCGTCGAAGTCGCCAACCGCCACTCCGGTCCACCGGGAATCGCGGTCGCCAGTCGACCGGCTACCGTCGCGTATCCGATCGGCACCCTCGGGTTCGACGTCCAGGTTATTAACTGCCACATCGGTCGAATCGACCTCCGCCGACACCAACCCGGAGGTCGCCGTCACGTCGTCGAATTGGCTGCCGCCATTATGGTAGAGCTGCGCGTGCGGACGGGCGACAAGCAACACATCTTGAAGCCCGTCGTTGTCGTAGTCAAACGTCGCACATCCGCAGCCGAATGCTTCGGGTGAACGCATCGGTCGCGGCTGTTGTGGCCAAACGTACTGTAAGCCACGCTCCTGAGCCACCTCGGCGAAATGGACGCCGCCGGTCTCAATCGTGGGATGGGTGGGAGTGACGGAAGTGACCGGAGTGGTCGCAAGCGACAAACTGTTGAAACGACTGCCGCAGCCGGCGAGTTGAAGGCCCACAAGGCAGGTTCCTACAACCAGGCAGAGGCCCCCGGCGCAAATCCAGGCGCGGGCCCCTCCCCGACGAACATGGGCCTCCCGCGCCGCGGCGTCATCGGATCCTCGGTTGCCGAGGTTTCCCGGAGCGGTAAACGACATCCGACGTGTCCCACGTTGTAGAAGGGCAATTTATCCCTTGTACCGCCGCCGCGCGGACTTTGCAAGGGGACGACGCCCTTGTGTTTGGGTGGTGGTCGTGAATCTGTAGGGTTCCTGGCCGCGTATAGTATATAATGCGACCTGCAAGGACATCCGCCAATGTTGAAGTACAACCCATGAAGAAAAGCCATTGCGGATGCCCCGGCGCCGTGCCTCCCCCCCGCACCCGGCGTGAATTCCTGGCCACGACGGCCGGCGGTTTCGGGATGATGGCCCTCACCGGGCTGATGGGCCAAAGGGCTTGTGCCGCGCCTGCCGCGGGCACAGACGCGCCGCATTTCGCGCCGCGCGCGAAGCGGGTGATTTTCTGCTTCATGGACGGCGGCCCCAGCCATGTCGATACCTTCGATTACAAGCCTGCCTTGAAAGAACGGCAAGGGCAGGCTATTGGCGACGGGGCCGTTTCGAAGCTTTCGCAGAGCGCGGCCGGCCGGGTGTGGCTGGGAAGCCCCTGGGAGTTTCGTCAGCGCGGAGAAAGCGGCCTGTGGGTGAGCGATCTCTTCCCGCGCCTCGCCGGCCTGGCCGACGAGTTGTGCGTGGTTCGCTCACTGGTCGGGAAGCAGCCGTTGCACGGCCAGCAGGCGCTGCTCCTGCACACGGGCCGCGTGACGGGGGGCGGCCCCAGCTTCGGCTCGTGGATTCTCTACGGTCTGGGGACCGAGTCGGCCGAGTTGCCGGGCTACGTTTTGCTGAACAACGACTGGATCCCCAACGGCGGCTACGAGAACTTCGCCAGCGCGTTCCTGCCGGCGACCAACTCGGCAACGCTCCTGCGAGCGAAGGGGATGCCCGTCGACAACATTCTGCCGGCCGACTCCCCGGCGATCCAGCGACGGAAGCTGGACCTCTTACGCGGGCAGGACGAGGACCTGGCCCGCGCCGCGGGCGAGGCCGATCCGATCGAGTCGGCCATCCAGAACTACGAGACGGCCTTCCGGATGCAGGCCGCTGTTCCGCTGATGGCCGACGTTTCGAACGAGACGGCCGAGACCCGCGCGCTGTACGGCTTGGACAGCACGAACGATTACCAGAAGCATTACAGTCTCCAGTGCCTGCGCGCCCGGCGGCTGATCGAGGCCGGCGTGCGGTTCGTCGAAATCACGTGTCCCCTGACGCACGCCAACAACTCTCCCTGGGACCAACACGGCAACCTCAAGAAATACCATGAGGAAAATGCGCTGATCACCGAGCAGGCCCTGGCCGCGCTCATCATCGACCTCAAGCGACGTGGCCTGTTGGACGACACGATCGTCCTTTGGGCGGGCGAAATGGGCCGCACGCCGCACACGCCGGCCGTAAGCGACACGTGCGGCCGCGACCACCATGTGAACGGCTACAGCATTTTCCTGGCCGGGGGTGGCTTCAAGGGCGGAATGGCCTTCGGCCAAACGGACGAGTTCGGCAACACCGTCGTCGCCGACGAGCTCACGATCCACGACATCCACGCGACGATCCTGCACCAGATGGGCCTCGACCACGAGCAACTCACGTTCCGCTTCGGCGGCCGCGACGTAAGCCTCACCGACGTCCACGGCCGCGTGGTGCGCGAGCTGTTGGCCTGATCGATAGCGGAACTCGTGAGAGTTCCGATTTGCGCCCCACAGTCCGAGAAAACCTGTTTCGCGTGCTTCGGTCGCCGGAAATCACGCCGCCAGCAAGTTGCAACTCCGCGCAAGTCGATTAGAATCCTTTGGTATCCCAGCCCGGACGCTAACGACGTCGCACTGCGCCCGACCGTCCACCGCGTCCGCCCGACGTCTCAGAGCACAAGGGGAGCCTCCGTGGCCATCGGAGTCCGTTGCACGTGTGGTCAGTCGTACCAACTGAAGGACGAGTTGGCGGGCAAGCTGGTCAAATGTCCGGCCTGCGGGGCCGAGCTTCGCGTGACTGCCCCCGAGCGCCGTCCGCAAGCCGACACGGCGTTCGATCGCGACAAATTCCTCTTGCGTCAGAAACACCTTGCAATCGACGAGAAGTATTACGTCTGGGACGAAGAGGGGCGAATGCTCCTGTTCGTCGAGCGTCCCGTGTTCCTCCTCCGGGCGATCCTGGCGCTGCTGGTCGCCGTGGTCGCTGCGGTGGTGTTCCTCATCGCCGCGATCGCCCTAGTCACCGTCCTTGACCCGGAGTCGAAAGTCCTGGTGCTCGTGGTCGGTATCTCCCTCGTCGTGTGTGGCGGGTTCGCCGCGCTGGCCTTATGGACTCTCATGATGCCGAAGCGGCACGTCAGTTTTTATCGCGACGACTCTCGTCAGGAGCGTCTGCTCGAGATCCTGCAGGACAAAAAATTCTGGCTCTGGAAGGCGACGTACTCGGTCCGCGACGCCGCCGGCATTCCTTTGGCCAACTTGCACAAGAACTACTTGTACAGCATTTTTCGTAAGCGTTGGGACTGTATTACCCCCGACGGCGCGACCGTCTGTGTGGCTCGCGAAGATTCGCTTATCTTGTCGCTCCTACGGCGGTTCATCGGGCCGTTGTTCGGCGTATTGAGGACGAATTTCGTGATCATGGCCGCCGACACCGACCGGGTGATCGGCGAGTTCAATCGTAATTTTACGATCCTGGACAAGTACGTGCTAAACCTCAATCACGACCCCCAGCGAACGCTCGACCGGCGCATCGCCTTGGCCTTGGGCGTGATGCTCGATACAGGCGAAAAGCGTTAGGTCGATCAATCGTTTGATTCCTTGCCACCATGGACGACACGAACCAAGCGGGATCTTTAGAACACGGCGCACGACTGCCGAACGACGAGCCGATCCTGATCACTCAGGACGAGTTGGCCGATGATTCGGCTGAGACGCGTGTCGATTTCGAGCGGGGCATGTCGCACGCGCCGTCAGTCACCATGGCGTTGATTTCGGCGAACGTCGCCGTTTTCGCCTGGGAATGGTTCGGCGGTGCGCTGGCCAACCAACAAGCACTGATCGCGGCCGGCGCCCTGAACCGCGCCGAGGTCGAACACGGGCAGTTTTGGCGGCTTGCGACGTCGATATTCCTGCATGCCGATCCGTCACACCTGGTGGGCAACTGCGTGGTGCTCTACATCGTGGGGATGGCGTGCGAGCACGCCTATGGGAAATCGCGGACTTTGGCGGCGTACCTGTTCAGCGGCCTGGCCGGCTCGTGCTTGAGCGTGTTGCTCGAGGCTGGGCCGTGCGTTGGCGCGTCGGGAGCGATTTTCGGGCTTCTCGGCTGTGTGGTCGTGTTCCTTCGGCGCTACCGACATGAGTTTTACGTCCGCGACGCGCAAATCGGCGTCGTGCTTGCGGTTTGGGCCCTGTACCAACTTGCCAGCGGGTTCTTCGATCCGCGGACGGCCAATATGGCGCACCTTGGCGGCCTGATCGTCGGCTCTTCGGCCCCAATGATTCTTAGGCCTCGCTTGCTCGGAACATCGCCGTCAATAATACTTGTCTGAAACCGCTCAATTCCAGCCTCGAATTAGGGTTCCCCGATTCATGCAAAGCAAAGCCACCACGGTCGAGCAGTACCTCTCTGAAATTCCTCAAGATCGGCGCCAGGCCATTGAAGCCGTGCGCAAGGTGATCCTCAAGAACCTCGACAAGGATTACGAGGAGGGCATGCAATACGGCATGATCGGGTACTACGTGCCGCACCGCGTGTACCCGGCCGGCTACCACTGCGACCCCAAGCAGCCGCTGCCATTCGCCGGCCTGGCATCGCAAAAGAACCACATGTCGCTGTACCTGATGTGTGTCTACGGTGGGGGCAAGCTCTTGAAGTGGTTCGAGAGCTCGTGGGCGAAAAGCGGCAAGAAGCTCGACATGGGAAAGAGTTGCGTGCGGTTCAAGAAGCTCGAAGACCTGGCGCTGGATGTCATTGGTGAGGTGATCAAGCGCGTGCCGGCGAAGAAGTACATCGAGTACTGCGAAGCGGCGACAAGGTCGCCCCGGAAGCCGGCAAGAACGAAGGGTGCAGCGAAATCGGCGAAGCCGGCGAAATCGACGAATAAAGCCTGACATGGATGGCCGAACGCCGGCCGTTGATCGAGGGGTGCCAAAGAGGTTGAGGCGGCGCGAGCATCATGCCAATTCGCCGCGCCGCAGCTTGCGATATTGATCGAGGGCCTCGAAGATGATCCGCGTCGCTTCGGCGGGGCCCATGAAGTCGTCGATCTCCACCTGCTTGTTCTCCAGGATCTTGTAGTCCTGAAAGAACCGCTTTACTTCCCTGAGAGTGTGCTCGGGCAGTTGTTTGTGGTCGCTGTATTGCGTTACGGCCGGGTCGTGAATGCTGACGGCGATGATCTTGTCGTCGATCCCCTTGTCGTCGCGCATGCGCATCACGCCAATCGCGCGCGCCTCGACAATGGTCAGCGGGTGGACCGGTTCCTGGCCCAGCACCAAGGCGTCGAGCGGGTCGCCGTCGTCGCAATAGGTGCGCGGGATGAACCCGTAATTGGCCGGGTAATGCACCGAACTGTAGAGCACGCGATCGAGCTTGAGAAAGCCGGTGGACTTCTCCAACTCGTACTTGTTCTTGCTCCCGCTGGGGACCTCGATGACCACCGGAAACGAGCTTTCGATCAATTCGTCGTCGATGTAAACATCGTGCCAGGCGTGCATGAGCTTCAATAATCCCGCCGGTTGGTCCTGCCTTGCACTCGACCCGGTAATCCTTGAATCCGCAAGAATCCCTCGGCGTCGGTCTGGTTGTACGACCCGCCCCCTTCCATACTGGCGATCCCTTCATCGTACAAGCTGCGCGGGCTCAAACGCCGGGCGACCATCAGGTTCCCCTTGTAGAGGTTCAAAGTCACTTCGCCCGTCACGTGTTTTTGGGCCTCGCGGATGAAGGCCATCATGGCGTCCATCTTGGCATGGTACCAGAAGCCGTAGTAAACCATCTCGGCGACTTCGGGGGCGAGCCGGTCGCGGAGGTGCGTCAAGTCGCGGTCGAGCGTGATCTGCTCGACTACGCGGTGTGCGTCGTAGAGGATCGTCATGCCCGGCGCTTCGTAGACGCCGCGGCTCTTCATTCCCACGAAGCGGTTTTCGACAACGTCCACCCGGCCCACGCCGTTGCGCCCGCCGATCTGGTTCAACTCCTTGACGATCCCAATGGCATTCAAGCGGCGGCCGTTCACGCTGACCGGGACCCCCGACTCGAAGGCAATCGTCACCGGCTCGATCTTGTCGGGCGCCTCTTGTGGCGAGACGGTCATACCGAACTCGACCAGCTCCACGCCATTCACCGTGAGCTCCTCGAGTTTGCCCGCCTCGTAGCTGATGTGAAGGCAGTTCTCGTCGGAGCTATAGGGCTTGGCGGCCGACGCCTTGACGGGGATCTTTTTCTCGTCGCAATAGGCGATCAACTCCTTGCGGCCGGGAAACCATTTACGGAACTTCTCTCGCCTCCAGGGGGCGATGACTTCGATGGCCGGCTCCAGCGCCTCGGCGGCGAGCTGAAAGCGGCACTGGTCGTTTCCCTTGCCCGTGGCGCCGTGGGCAAAAGCGTCGGCCCCAACTTCGCGTGCGATTTGCAAGCAGGCCTTGGCGATCAAGGGACGGGCGATCGATGTGCCCAACAAGTAGATGCCCTCGTATTTGGCCTGCCACTGCAAGACGGGGAAGGCGAATTCGCGGCACAGCTCCTCCTGGACGTCGACGATCCGGGCCGATTTGGCGCCACAGCGTTTGGCCTTGTCGAGGATCGCTTGCCGGTCCTCGCAGGGTTGGCCGAGGTCGACGTAGACCGCGTGGCACTCGTAGCCTTCGTCCTGGAGCCAACCGAGAATGACCGAGGTATCGAGACCCCCGGAGTAGGCGAGAACGCAGCTTGGCATGGGAGGACGCAGCTAAAAGTCAAAAGTGGAAAGTTAAAAGTAGGAAGAACTTTCCCCGCCTACCGCACGCTCATGTCGCAACTCATACCGCCGGCGGCCGGCAGGTACGCGCTTTTCACGTAGTCCATCACCATCCGGTGCGCGCTGAATCGCCAGGCGAGCGAACTAATCGAGTTCATCATCCGTTGGATCCAGTGCCGCGGCAGACCGTCGACGTCATGGTCATAATAGAGCGGAATCACCTGTTCTTCCAGTACCCTGAAGAGATCGGCGGCGTCGCGATGGTCGTTGATTTCGTCGGAGACGTGGCTGGTTCCCTTTCCGATGGCGAAGCCGTTGGCCCCGTCGTAGGCTTCGGCCCACCACCCATCGAGCACTGAGAGGTTCAATCCGCCGTTGAGCACGACCTTTTCTCCGCTGGTGCCCGAGGCTTCCAGCGGCCGGCGCGGGTTGTTCAACCAAACGTCGACCCCTTGCACCAGGTGCCGGCAGACGTTGATGTCGTAGTCCTCGACGAAGGCCACGCGGCCGGCCAACTTCGGGTCGTGCCGCAGGTTGGCGATTCGCTTGATGAGCTGCTTGCCCGGCTCGTCAGCCGGGTGGGCCTTGCCGGCGAAGATGACCTGGATCGGACGTTGCGGATCGTTGATCAGATCGTAGAGTCGATCCATGTCGGCCAAGAGCAGGTCGGCCCGCTTGTAGGTGGCAAAACGCCGCGCGAACCCGATCGTGAGCACGTTCGGGTCGAGCATGTTGCGGGCGGCTTCGACGGTTTCGTCGCTCTCGCCGCGGCGGCGGCACTGCCGGCTGATACGCCGGCGAACGAAGGCCAACAGCAGGTTCTTCAGCGCGTAGTGCGTTTCCCACAGCTCGCCCGGATCGACGTGGTGGAT
>DATLQY010001174.1:0-6541 GCA_035534975.1 Pirellulales bacterium | reverse complement strand
GTTCAAGGTCGGGACCGTCCAAGTCGATTTACCGTCGGCCAAACGATAAGACCGCAGGCCATGGCGGCCGACCACCAGCGCCTCATCGTCGTGGACGCAGCCCACGTACAATCCATCGTCACGTGGTACCTGCCAGACGAGCTTCCCGTCAAGGAGATTCAGACAGTGCAAATGGCGCGATTCAATGGGTGTCAGCAGCACGTGTCCCGCGGCGATTGTCACTGTGGCGTCGCCCCAGTGATCGTTGTCGGCAGCCTCGTCGCCGGCGAACCCCTGCATCCGTAGTATGCGGCTCTGGAAGAGATCGACGGCGCGGGGGTACTCGTAACCCCACAAGAGCGACCGTGTCGCCAGGTCGACGGCCACGGCGGCGCCGGTCGACGTGGGGCAGACCAGGATGCCGTCGGCGTACGAGGGGGTCGCGCCGGCGAACCGCCGCATCGGGTCTTCCTGCACACCGACGGGCACGGCGGCCAGTTGCTGCGACCACTCGACCTGTCCGTCGTTTTTAGGATCGAGCACGAACAAGCGGATTTCACCCTTGGTCTCCGCCAGCACATAGAGTTTGCCGGCCAGAGGCAAGGGCGGGCCGAGAAAAAACGACCCTGCCAGAGGCAACTGGCCGTCGCCCAGGGGTCCGCCCACGCTCCATTTGAGCTTTCCCTCGGTGGCAATTTCGTACGCGGCCAGCCGATTGTACGATCGCGTCGTCAAGGTCTGCTGAAATCCTCCGTTGTTGATGATCCAACGTTGCCGCTGCCGGAAACCACCTCCCATACCCATCATCGGCACTGTGGGGGGCTGGATGTCGAGGTCTTCCACGCAGTACACTGTGTCGCCGTCGCTCGAAAGCGCGCCGTAAACGGCGTCGTCCCAGACACGTTGTTCCAGCCAATCCACCAGCGAATTCGCCCCCTGCGGTACCGGTGGCCCTGCTACCGACCCGGCCCCTGCGACCGACCCTGTCCCTCCGGCCGAATCGAGCAATTCCTCGACCGCTTTGTCGACCGGGGCGTACCAGATTCGCTTGCCGGTGCGAAAATCCACCGCTTCCAATCCGGCGACCGAACGCATGAAGACGTAGTCCTTCACGGCCAGCGGATGCAGCCCCGGCACCACGCGCCCCCCCTCCTCGAGGAACCTCTCACGAAGTTGTCCCAACAGCTTTTCAACGTGCGGATCGTTGGCGTTGGGGATTTCCCAGCGCCGGTTCAATAGTGGGCTGCTTCCCAAACTGGTTGCGTTACGCGCGGGGCTTCCACGGTACATGGCCCACTGCTCGGCCCCCGCGGCCGGCGTCGGATGAATTCGCGCCCCAAGGGTTTGCTCGAGCCAGGGGATCGCCTGGGCCGAATTGACAGGCGGTTTTTGCGGACGATCCGCGACGATCAGTTCGGCGTTGGGGTAAGAATCCTTGAGCTTCACCAATGTTTCGACCGCCGGCTCGGTGAGCCCGGCGCGGGCCCAACAGACGGCGAGTTTCAAGAGCAAGTTCGGCCCGTACTCGGCCGCGGCGGTGGGTGTGTCGCGCAGCCGCCGCAGGCACAAAGCGGCCGCCAGGGGGTGCCCCTGCTCCATTTCGGCGGTGCCAAGGAGGTAGGTTGCTTCATATCCGGCCTTGGAATGGAAGAACTGCCGCGAAACCGCGGCCAGAGCTGCGGTGCCGCCGCTTTGAACGGCTTGATCGAGCATCCGGCGGGCACGGGCGCCGTACTCCAACTCATAAGCCTCACGTCCGGCGAGGGGCATTTCGCCGATCAGTTGTTGCGCCTCGCTCTTGAGGCTGCGAACCACCGGGCCTCTCCCTTTGTGCTGGAAGAAAAAGTCTTCGGGCGTCTCCTCGTAATCGAGAATTCGGCCGAGCAAGCGCACCGCTTCGCTGTAGCGCTTTTCAGGCACGCACTTCTGCGCCTCTTGGTACAACTGCCGCAAGGGCCGCGGGGCCAGATTGAAAGGACTGTTGGCGGCGGCGTCATCGGCACCGGGCTCGTCCTCTTGAGCGACCGCATTCGGCCCCGTCGCCGAAAGCAGCGCAATCGACAATGAAAAACACGAAAATGCAAAGAAGAGGGTTGGCCGCACCGTAGCGGAAAGTCGCACGATCTCCCGAAGTTCCATGCTCGCCACTCCTTTAGACTCCGCCTACGCGAGTTAGTCGCCGCAGCCCTCACGAAAGTTCACAAAACGTCCTAAATCGCTATTACTCAATATCTTACACGATGCGTTCCCCCTGGGCAAGGAACGCGCGATTGGCGACTCAATCGCCGGGCTCCACCAGCGCGATCGGAGCGGAATTGGCGAAAACGCGGCCGTCACAGCCGGAATTTCCCTGTTTTTCGATGTAATTTGGGGTTTTCTGGGTTGCTTTTTCAATTTTGTCGATTTTAATCATCGCGTCCCCTTGAACGGACGATCGTTAACGTTTCACTATTCTCTAGACCCGCAGGGAGAGTTACCGAACCATGGCGAAAGCCCCCGCGACCGCAGCAAAGAAAACAGCGAAGGCCCCTAGCAAGAGCGAAGTTCTGGCCAGCATTGCCGGTACCACGAACTTGTCGAAGAAGGACGTGGCTGCCGTCCTCGAAGCCTTGGGTGGTGAAATCAAGAAAGCGCTCGGCAAGAAGGGCCCCGGCGTGTTCCAGATTCATGGCCTGATCAAAATCAGCAAGAAGCACGTCCCTGCCAAGCCGGCCCGCAAGAACGCTCCCGATCCGTTTAACCCGGGCCAGTTCCGCGACTACGCTGCCAAGCCCGCCTCCGTCAAGGTCAAGGTCAACGCCTTGAAGAACCTCAAGGCGATGGCTTGATCGGCATCACGCTCGAATAATTCTTTCGGCAACGTGCCTTCCGGCAATGGCCGGGCCCACTGGCAACTTGCCCGGCACGCTCGATCGCAGAGCTTGCCGGGCTCTTTCTGATCTTCAACTCGCAATCAATCGCCATATCCCCTTTCAATAGTCGGCGATCGACCCGTCCTTTAGCCTTCCGTATACGGGCCATTTCCAATCGAACGGTTCCTGTGACGCTTTTTCCATCGCCGCCTCGTCGATCTCGACCCCCAGCCCCGGACCCGGCGGCAGGGCGACGTATCCGTCGGCGTCCAGCTCCCACGGCATCCGCATCCACTCCCTGGGTGTGATGTCGGGGTAGCCCTCGTGAATCAAGAACAACGGCACCGCGGCCGACGCATGCAGGCTGGCCGCCAGTCCCAGAAACGTGTTCGTGTTGTGCGGCGCCAGCGGCACGAAGAACGCCTCGGCCAATGCCGCGATCTTCCACATCTGGCTGATTCCACCTGAGTGCGTCACGTCGGGCTGCACGATGTCGATCGCCCGCTCGGTCAGGTACGGGATGAATTCCCAGATCGTCCGGTCGCGTTCGCCTGTGGCCAGCGGAATGCGGATCGCCTCCTTGAGCCGCTTGAAGACTTCGATGTTGCCCGGCACCGCCACTTCCTCCAGGAACAGCACGTCGTAGGGCTGGATCGCGGCCGCGAATTGAATCAATGTCGCGGGCGGCACGGCGCAATGCGCGTCGAACATCACCGTGCCGTCGGCCCCGACCATTTTGCGGGCGGCCTCGACGGCGCCTTTCATGCGCTCGATGTCGGGCGGGCTTGCCGAGTGCTCATAAATTCCGTGCGGCGGCGCTTTGTGCGCCTTGGGTGTGGGGTACATGCGAATTCGATCGCGACACGGCCCACCCAGCAGCCGATAAACCGGCACGCCCCATAGCTTGCCCGTGATGTCCCAAAGACAAACGTCCAGCGCCGAGATCGTGTGGACCATGAACGGTCCGCCACGCATGTCGCGGTGGGCCCGGTAGAGTTTCTGCCAGAGGTACTCGATGCGGGTGGGGTTCTCGCCTTCGAGCAACTGAAAGAGCGATTTTGTCAGAGCCACCGCAGCGGTCGGTTCGAGCGCCGCCAATTCGCTCATGCCCGCGATTCCGTGGTTGGTCTCGATCTTGACGAACACGCGTCCGCGCCATGGGTACGTTTTCACCCCGGTGATCTTGATCGTCGAGGTGCGGTCGGCGACCTGCGCGGCCGGGTTGTTTTCCTGCGCGAGCAGGTTGGCGGCAAGCAGTCCGCCCGCGGCGGCGGCACCCATCGAGGCCAACAAGTCGCGACGGCCGAACGTTCCGGAAGGGGTAGAAATTTGCATGAGATTAGAGTCTCCGCTGGTGGGTGGATCGAGCGGCCCGGGTCAAGCACCATGATAATCACGCTGCGCCGCCGGGAAAGGATGAAGGCGGAAGGCGGAAGGATGAAGGATGAAGACGGGCCGCGATACTAGGCCGGCAGAAACCAAAGTCCAAAGACCAAAAACCAATGACCAATGAGACTAATCTCCGCGCAGGGCGGGCAAGAGCGGCGTCGTGAGCGTGGAGCGCACAGCCGCCAGGCCGGCGAGCAGGCCCACGGCGAGCACGAGACCGAGCGTCGCGGCCAGGGTCACGAACGGGAACGTAGCCCCACCGGCGGCGAAGTGCGGCAGCACGGCGACCAGCGCGGCCGACACACCAATGCCCAGGCCGCCGGCCAACAGGAACACGTTTTCCAACAGTACCAGGCGGGCCAACAGCGCGCGGCGGAACCCGGTCGCGCGGAGCAAGGCCAGTTCACCTCGCCGTTCGAATACGTTGCGAAGTTGCACGACGGCCAGCCCGAATGTGCCCAGCAGAAGCCCCAGGCCGCCCAAGCTCTGGAACGTCGATAGGTACGTGTTCTGCACGGCCATCAAATCTGCCAGCCGGCGCTGGGTGGGCACGGCATCGAAACCGTAGTCGCCCAACGTTCCTTCGAGCGCCTGTTCCGTTTGACCCGTGTGCTCGCTTGGCGCGTCGATGAGAAACACGCGGTAGCCGCTCACGTCCGGGAAGGCCAACAGGAATTCGTCCTCGCTGATCAACAGGTCTCCCTGAAAGATACTGTTTTTCAAGAGTCCGACGATTTCGAGCACGAGCTTGCCGCCGCGGCCGTCGGGCATTTCATAAAGGTCTCCGATCCCCTTTTTCAGGCTATAGGTCGCGGTGTTGGCGTCGAGCACGACCGGCACGACGTGAGGTTCGTCCCCTTCGATTGGTTTGTCGTCGGCCAATGCCCTGTCGAGCAACAGCCAAGGATTCTCGCGTTCGTCCGGAGTTTCGGCCGCCGTGGCCCCCCAGGCGAAGCCGCCGCGTCGGACGAGCGGCTCGGTCACCCCTAGCACCCGAGGCTGTCTCGGCTGGTAAAGGTTCAAACAGCTCGCGTCGTCACCCGGCTTGACTCGCAGTGAAACGATCGCGTGCCCGGCAAGCAGTTTCTCGTCAGCCGGCGAAAAACCCAGCTCACTGCGCCCCTCGGGTGAGTTCAGGTCCTGGATGACCGGCGCGTCGCTCTCGGCCAGGAACGTGAAGCCCCCGCTGCCGCTCGTGAGGCGCGTCACGCTGTCGGGCGGTTCGAGCCGGAAGGCGCTGACGGCGACGATCAGAAAACTGGCCGAGGCCATCAGTCCGATCGAAAGCGTGCTGCGGCCGGGGTTCCGCGCTCCGTTACGCAGCGCCAGCCTCGCCAGTGCCGAACCGCCGGGCTTGATCAGCGCGCCCGTTTCACCGGCGCGCAGCCGAATTCGCAGGAACGACAACAGCGCCGTCAGCACCAAGGCCCCGGAGCCAAAGAACACACCCGCCTGCGCTTCGCCGCTCAAGCCACCGGCGAAGCCGCCCGCCACGATTGCCAGCACCAGCGACGACCAGGCGACGACACGGCCGGCGATCGAGCGGCCCGGTGCGAGTTGGCGCAGCTCGCCGGCCTGGTTGGCCAGCAGCCTGCGGACGGATACATGACGCATGGCCTTCAACGCCCATGCGATCGCCCCGCCCGAAACGAGGACGCCACTGGCATAGCCCACGAGCAGGCTCAGGGGCGTGATGTAGAGCCGCAAGAAGGGGCTGCTCACCGCGGCCAGCCACCAGCCGGGCGTGTTCAACGCCGTCAGCATCAGCCAGGCATAGCCAACGCCGGCCACCACGCCGGCTGCGCCCCCCAAGGCCGCCACCAGAAGCCCCTCGACCAGCAGCAAACGCCGCACGCTTCGAGGATACCAGCCGACGGCCAGCAAAATACCGACTTCGCTGGCCCGCCGCTCGACGCCGAGACGAAACAAAAGCGCCACCAGCATCACTGCCGCAGCGATGATGAAGAAGCTGAAAGCGATGAAGAGCACGTTGAAGTCGGTCGTGCCGGCCGACGCCGCCAACCCCTGCCGCTTGACCGGTTGGAAGTCGAAGCCCAGCTCCGAGCGGTGCTTGGCCAGCTCGTCTTCCAGCCGCTGGGCCAGGTCGGCCACGGTAAGCCCGTCGCGCGGCGCGAAACGAAGCGACGTGGTTTGCCCGAAGCGGCTGCCCCACAGCTTGCGGCCGGCGGCCAGCGAAACGAACGCCTTGGGGGTCGCCCGGTACTTGTTCCAGTATTCGTCGTCCTGGTTGTTGGGCGGCGTCGTGCGGACGCGCTCGGGAAAGTAAGGAAACGGCGGATCCCAGTTGGCCAGCGATTTCT
>DATLQY010001173.1:0-3626 GCA_035534975.1 Pirellulales bacterium | reverse complement strand
CGGGTTGAACGTACTTTACCTCGACGGCGTGCTGGTCAGCGAGCAGAAGTTCCTCCGCTGGTCGCTCGAAGGCTCGCCCGACATTAAGCTCGACCTGCTGCACTTCCGCGGCGACAAGCCGGAGGCCCGTCCCAAGGAGCTCGACGAGGCCTTCGAGCCGGGCGCCTACGACGTTTATATGATCGGCGACCTCGACGCGGATGCCTTCAGGCCCGATCAGCTTGACATGCTCGCCGGCGCGATCGAACGCGGCGCCGGGTTCATCATGCTTGGTGGATTGCACAGCTTCGGTCCGGGCGGCTACGGGAAGACGCCGTTGGCCGAAGTCCTTCCGGTCGAAATCGGCCGGCTGGAACGGCAGAACTTCGGCGAACCGGTCCGCGACGATTTGCACCTTTCCGGCCGGGTGCTGATGCGTCCCACGCGCGACGGCGCCTCGCAGTACCTGATGCTCCTGGCCGGGCGCGGGCAAGACAACCAGGCGGCCTGGGCGCAACTGCCACCGTTGGAAGGGGCCAACCGTTTCGCCGGAGTCAAGCGGGGCGGCCGGACCATCGTGCTGGCCGAGAGCGACCAGAAGCAACCGCTGTTGGTAGCCGGCGAATGGGGCAACGGCCGGGTGCTGGCGTTTGCCGGCGATTCGACCTGGCACTGGTGGATGGAGGGACACGAGGCCGCGCACAAGCGGTTCTGGCGACAGGTCGTCCTGTGGCTGGCGCGGAAGGACCAAAGCAACGAGGGTAACGTTTGGATTCGGTTCGAGAAGAGGCGTTACCGTTCAGGATCTAAAGTGGAGTTCACCCTCGGCGCCAACTCGCCCCAGGGCGAACCGCTCGCCGATGCGTCGTTCGACGCGGAAATCGAGCTGCCGGGCGGAAAACCGACCGCGGTGCGCTTGCGGCGACAGGCCGGCGAGGTTCGCGGCGCCTTCGGCGACACGACCGCGCCGGGTGACTACACCCTCCGCGTCAAAGCCAAAAGCGGCACGGTGCCTCTCGGCGAAACGCAGGGCCGATTTCTGGTTTACGCCGAGGACTTGGAGTTGGAACGACCCGTCGCCGATCGAACCGCGCTGGAGAGCCTGACCAAGACGGCTTCGGGCGAGGCACACGTCTTGCAGCCCGAACGATTGGCCGCGCTCTTGGCCGATCTCAAGGAAGCCACCCGCCGGTTGGAAGTCGAGACGCAGGTCAAGGAGACGCTCTGGGACAAGTGGGCGTTGTTCCTGCCGTTCGTCGGCCTTCTGGTCGTCGAATGGGTGCTGCGGAAGAAGTGGGGGTTGGTCTGATTATCAGCCGCTCGCCCCGCCGGTTCGCCCTGGACCGCGGTCGACGGCGCGCGGGGCCTTCCGGCCGCGGTCCATCCGAACCACACCCTCAGGCAGACCCTGGTTAATGTCGCTGACCAGCTCGCGTGGGTTGCGCACGAGGATGCAGCCATTGGGCAGTTCCTGGCCGCTGGCCATCACGACGCCGGCCCCCAGAAAAGCGCCGTGACCAAGGCAACTGCCCAGGATGCGCGACCCGCAACTGACGCTTCGACCTTGGAAATTGACCGATACGTTTCCACGAAGGTTGAAGTCGTACGTTCCGCTGGTGGGGCAGAGCGCCGCGCCGCGGCCGAGCACGGAGAGCTGCGTGAAGAAGGAGCCCACGTTCGCCTCGTCGCCGACGGCGCTCAACCGCAGCGTGACGTTGCCGTTGACGGTGGCCTTTTCGCCCAGCGTCGTGTACTCGACCAGCGCGTTGGGGCCGATCTCGACGCGGTTTCCCAGCACCGCGCCTCTCACCACCGCGCCTGGGCCGATCCGCACGTCGTTGCCCAACACCGACCATTCAACGTAGGCCGTAGGATGGATCTTGCATCCTGAACCGGCTAAATACGATTTGCCGAGCACCTGGCAGGGCCGCAGACTTCGCGCGCGCCAGGCGCCCGCCAGGGGCAGCTTCATCGCCGCCAGCCAGAGCGGGCCGGCGGCGTCGAGTACATGGCTGGGCAACCCCAGAGCATTGGCCGTCACCAACGACGCCCAATGCTGGATGGGGCACATGGCGACGAACGACATGGGAAGCGCGAAACGTCCCGTTGGCTCGAAGTAGCGGTTCACGCGTGAGTTCCGCACGGTCATGCGGTGCGGTATCGGCGCCAGTTGGGCCTGGTCGTCAAGTGGCCGGTCGGAAGCGAACCGTTGCAAATGGTACAAGTCGTAGGCCCGGTACGTCCGGCCGTCGGCACCGACCATCCGCCGACCCTGGAACGTGGGCGCGAAGCGCTCGGTCAGCTCGGAGGTTGCCAGCGCCGCGCGCAGGTTGACGGCCTCACTGGCACGCCCATGTTTATGCGCCTCCGCGCGCTTGACGAGCCGCAGGAAGCCGCTGAGCGCCGGGCGCGTGAAATAAACGTCGTCGAAAACCAAGAGGCACGGAAAGCGGCTGGCGGCGCGCGGATCGTCGATTGCGTCCACACGGTAGCCGGCCTCCGAGAGGAACCGCTCTTGTGTCTGGCGCAGCGAGCGGTTGTGGACCCGCATCTCGGCGGGCCGCTCGTCGAAGGGAGCTATCCGGCGTCCGGTTTCCAGGATGTACGCTTGCATGTCGGGTGCCAATCGGAGTCTGGGCTGGTGCTCGCCCTGAAAGGGCGCGCTGCAACAGCCAGGGGCAACGCCCCTGGTTCGCAGAACGAAAATCGGTTGTAAGCCCCACCGGGGCGCGCTGAGCGTTTTGCCGCCGCGACGCTCAGCGCGCCCCGTTGGGGCTTTACGAGGTTTGGCGCGCATCCGCCTACCAGGGGCGTTGCCCCTGGCTATTACAGAGCCGCTCCTTCGGTGCTATTTCAGGCAATCCGGGATGCTGCCGCCGCATCAATCACCAACAAATGAGACGCCGACAGAGCATTCATCGAATGCACTGGAATTCATGCAACGGCCGGAGTCTAGCGATTCTCGCGATTTTGTCGAGGTGGGAAATGTGCGTGTTGAGGCAAGTGGGTAAACTGGGGAGCCTGCGGAAATTGATTCTCTCGCTCTTCACCTTCAGCGGGGTGGGCGCTGGGAAAGGCTTATTTCCGGCCGTGCGAGGTATAACCATGGGCAGGTATAATCTCGAAAAAAAAGCGCATCGCGGGCGTACAAAGCGCGCGGTAATGATGCGCTTTTGGGGACATCGGCGAGCCGACCCTCTGCGCGATAGGCGAGCGGGGGGCGTAAGCCCCCCGGTGCCGCAACGGGCGAAAGGCGCAGGGCGAGCAGGCGCTTTTGGTTGCTGGCGGCGGAATGGGAATGTTCGGCAAACGCGGGTTTCACGTTGGCATCTAGATCGGAAGCGGCCCCACTCCCCGTCGTCCGTGCCGCCTCGCAGGCTGCCTTCGGCAGCATGCGAGGCGACACGGACGAACCCCGGCCCCCGGATGGTAGAGCGTTACGCCCAACGGACTCGAATAGCTCAATCAGGCGGTGGGTGGTCGGACCGGCGCTTTCCGCTCTGCGGCGAGCTTTACCCAACGCTGCTCCCGCCCTCACGCGCTTTCGATCGCGGCGGTCGTGTTGCCGACCTCGACTCCGTTGCCACTGCCATTGGCTTGCGCGTCGTAACGCGTCGTCCAGGCCACGAGATCCTCGGCCCCCTTGC
>DATLQY010001172.1:0-8566 GCA_035534975.1 Pirellulales bacterium | reverse complement strand
CCGATTTCTCGACAAGATGGACGTCGGATTGTCGATCATCCGCAGCATGCCCGAGACGCTCGACGTGCAGATCGACAACCACAAGATCACGGTCGAGTTGGCCGTGGAAGACCATCACCTCGCCGCGCTCTTGGAGCGGCTGGTGGCGGCTGGCGTGCGAATGCACTCGTTTGCCGAGAAGGACCCGAGTTTGGAAGACGTGTTCATGCTGGTGACCAAGGGGCTGGTCATTTAAGGTGACAGGTTACAGGGGACAGCCGGACAGACGCGGGAGAAACCCTAAACCCTGTCCCCTGAACCCTGAACCCTGAACCCTGTCTGCTGTCCCCTGTCCCCTGTCCCCTGTCCCCTCACCATGTACCTGCTCGAAAACCCCGTATTGCAGCGCGAGCTGCTGGTGAACCTGCGGATGCGGCGGGCGTTCGTGCTGTTGTTCGCCTACGTGGCGCTGCTGGGGGGGGTGGTCTACATGGCCTGGCCGCAGGAGCGCAAGATCGACATGACCAACCCCACGGCGGCCAAGGCGCTGGTCAACATGTTTTTCCTGGGGCAGTACTTGATCGCCTCGTTGATGGCCCCCAGTTTCGCGGCCGGGGCGATCACCGGCGAGAAGGAGCGCAAGAGCTACGAAATGCTGCTGGCCAGCCCTCTGCGGCCCGCCGCGATCGTGCTGGGCAAGCTCTTCGCCTCGCTCTCGCACGTGGCGGTGCTGATCATCTCGTCGTTGCCCATCGTCATGCTCTGCCTGCCTTTGGGGGGCGTGTCGTTCTACGAGGTGTTGGCGATCTACCTGGCGCTGGTCGTGTCGGTGGTCACCTTCGGCATGATCAGCCTGGCGTGCAGCAGCTATTTCCAGCGGACCGCGGCCTCGCTGGTGGTCTCGTACCTGGCGATCCTGCCGCTTGCGCTCGTGGCCGTCTTGTTCTGGAGCTCGTTCTCCGACGCCTACGCGTCGTTTCGCCTGGTGGTCACCGTGACCGTCTTTCCGCTCACGTGCGCCGCGATCGGCGGCGTGCTGTTCGTGCTCACTTGCCGGCGGCTTTTGCACCCGCCCGACGTGGGCAGCGAGGGAAAGGAAGTGGTCGACGAGACGATCGAGCTGAAGCAGGCCGTGGGGTTGGTGATCCACCGCGACCAGTTCCCCGACCGCCTGTTCGCCCCCGCCAAGCGGACCGGCCTCCTGGAAGACGGCTGCAATCCGATCTTCGACAAGGAGATGCGCAGCGAGCTCTTCAGCCAGGGAACGCTGATGCTGCGGGTGGTGATCCAGGTGAGCATGTTCCTGGCGATCCCGCTGATGGCTTGTTGTCTTTACCTGTGGCCGGAATACGCCCCCTGGTACATCAGCTACGTCGTGTTGTTCAACATGCTCGTCGGACCGGTCTTTTCGGCCGGCAGCGTGACCAGCGAGCGCGAACGCGAGACGCTCGATCTGCTGCTGGTGACGATCATCACGCCCTGGCAGATCCTCTGGGGGAAACTGGTCTCTGGGCTGCGCGTGTCGTGCGTGTTGACGTCGTTCTTGCTTTGGCCGCTCTTGTTGGCCTGCGTGATGGTCTCGTATTACTGGAGCAATCTGATCGCGATCGGCGGCTACCTGGTGATCATCGTCTTGACCTGCCTGACCACGGCCGGGATCGCGCTATTCTGCTCGGTGGTTTTCCGCAAGACTTCGGTGAGCATGATGACCGCCTACCTGGTGGTGGTGCTGTTGTTCACGATGCCCGTGGCGGTCTCGCTGTTTGCCCAGGCGTTCTACCCGGTGGCGGAACATCCGGGCACGCTGTGGGTCATGCAAATGACCTTCACCAGCCCTTTCTCGGCGGCTTTCAGTTTGCCGCTTGACTTGCAGGTGCCGGAAAGCAAGCCGATCGAAGCCAACTGGCCGATCTGGTTTTCGTTCGTCGCGTTTTACGCCGCGCTCGACCTCGTGTTGGCCCTCAGCGTGATTTGGCTGTTCCGCATGCGTTGGCGCGTTTCGCACTGACGGTCGGAATTCTCACGAATTCCGCTACACCTGCTCGCCAATTCAGTAGTAGCGGAACTCGTAAGAGTTTCGATGGTCCGCCCCGACGCTCGGCCACGAATTCCGCTACATGGCCATCGGAATTCTGACGAATTCCGCTAAACCTGCTCGCCAATTCAGTTAATCCTCCTTCTGCGTCGCGAGGATCAATCCGTTCAATCGCATCCGTGAGTAGAGCCGCCAAAAAAGCTCCCAGAAGCCATCCTGCCAGGGCGATAAATCCGGATATCCCGGAAGAAGGCAACTCGTGTACTTGTATTCTCGGAAGGCGTCCACCGGAACCAGGCCGGCACGTTCCGGATTTCGAGCAATGTATTCGATGACATTCTCGAACGCCGTCTGCAGACGCTCGTCCTCGCGAAGCACGTGATCGTAGGGTTGCTT
Source organism: Pirellulales bacterium (assembly GCA_035534975.1). Lineage (GTDB taxonomy): Bacteria > Planctomycetota > Planctomycetia > Pirellulales > JAICIG01 > DATKSN01. Next base: position 6,156 of record DATLQY010001172.1, on the reverse strand, counting down.
CTGCAGTCGGACGTCGAGTTTTTCCAGCACGCGATTCAACTGCGCGCGGAAAAACTTGGCGGCTAGCCGTTGGTCGCTCGTATCCAAGATGCCAAGCCAGACGAAGTGCAGGTGATCCGGCATGCAACAAAACAACGGGCATGTCAGCGCGTACCGAAACATCGTGTGCGTGAGAAGTTCCCGAAGTTTATAATAGACAATTGGCTTGAGCCAGCCGGTACGGCGCTCGTCGATGGTCATCGTCCAGTGGACGTACGCTTGGCCTCGGTAGAATTCCGGGGGCATTCGTCGCAGGTCGTCGTGCTGTTCGATAAAGTCTTCGTCAGAGCGTTTTGTCATTGGTCATAGCTCCTGCCATCCGTCGTAGCGGAACTCGTAAGAGTTTCGATGGTCCCGCCCCAACGGTCGGAATTCTCACGAATTCCGCTACGCCTGCCATCCGCGTCCACCCCGACGCTCGGAATTCTCACGAATTCCGCTACGTTCTCGGGACTTTCCGTAATTCCGCCACGTCGGACGGCGTCAGGCGTCCGTCATGCAGGGCCGAGGCGACCAGGGCGCCGTCGCAGCCGGAATCGGCCAAGGCAGCCAGGTCGGCAGGCCCGCGCACGCCGCCACCGGCGGTGATCTCCCATTCGCCGTCGAGCTGTCGCAACCGGCGGCAAAGGGCCTCGGTGCCGGCGCCCGTGCCCGTGCCGACGCGCGCCAAATCGAGCACGATCAGCCGGCGCACGCCGGCTTCGAGGGCGAGTGAGGCGATCGCCTCGGCACCGAGTTCGCGCCAAGCGGGCGTCTTCGTCAGCGGTGCCGCGACCTTGAGGTCGAGGCTGAACACGAAACGGTCGGTACCAACCCGCTCAACCATCGCCCGCAAGGCGCCGGCGTCGGCAAGCGACTCGAGCCCGGCAATCACGGCCGAAAGCGGCCGTCCCGACGCGGTCCACTCGGCCAATCGCGTCGCGTCCGATGGGCCATTCAGTCCGGCATCGATCCAGAGGTCAAGCCCGCAGTCGGCCAATTGAGCGTAGACGTCCCAGGCGGGTTCGGCGCCAGCGATGGCATCGAGGTCGGCCAGGTACAGTTCCTGGAATGCGAACCGCTCGACAAGCGCTCGGGCGACGGCGAGAACGGAAGGATCGTCGCATAGGGGGCTTACGATTGGGCGGTATTCGTCGCGTTGCCCGGCCACACCCCGGACCACCAGGCGTTTCATCAGGTCGATGACGGGAATGACTCGCACGGTAACGACCTAATCGTTTTTTCACTAAAACCCGTCCGCCGCTTCGGGGCGATAGATCGGCAGGTGCCGGTAGTAGACTTCCAACGTCATCACGGCCAGGGCGGTGTTGTAGAGCCGCCCTCCTTGGCTTCCATGTCCCCCGTCGAAGTACCAACTGCCCGACTCGTGCCCCTCGCGGGCCTGGGTCTCGATCAGGTACTCGCGCATCACGTAGTTCCAGTTCTCCCACTTGTTTCCGCCCCAGTGGTGCATGACCTGCGTGCCGTAGTAGTTGTAGTACATGTTGTCGGGGGTGGGGCCCTTGTCGGTCGAAGGGCCCTGCTGGCTGAGCAGCTCGACGCCCCGCACCATGGCCGGATGGTCCTTGTCCCAGCCGGTGTACATGCGGCAGAGAAGTCCGACGGACGAGGTGACCCAGGTCAGGGGGTCCTTGTCCTGTTTCTGGTAGCGGTAACGCGCGCCCTTGTCGAATTGCACCCAGTCGAGAAACTTGATCGCGCGTTGGATCGTATCGCCCGGCACGCGAAGGTAGGCCATCTGGCCGCTCTTCAACGCCATCATCTGCCAGCCGGTGACGGTCGTGTCGCCGATCATCGCCGGCGCATAGCGCCAGCCGCCGCCCGCCTTGTGCTGGGCGAAGACGATGTAGTCGATCGCCTGTTGGGCGGCTTCCTCGAGCTCCTCGTCGCGCGTCAGAGCAAAGGCCTCGGCCAGGGCGATGGTCGCGATGCCGTGATCGTACATCCTGCCGTCGAGCTCGCTCAAGTTGCCGCCGTGGGGCGTCTGCTTGAGGCGGCTCATGAGGTAGTAAAGTCCATCCTTGACACAGCGCTGGTATTCGCCCTTGCGGTGCGTTTGCCCGCGGCCGAGAAAGGCCAATAACGCCAGTCCGGTGGCCCCGGTGGTGGTCGCCGCTTTGCCCGGATCGCGGCAGGCACAGGCCTCCGGGCCCTCGTCGTGGTTGAAGTGCCAACTGCCGTCGCGGTTCTGGTGGACTTCGAGCCAGCGCAGTCCGCGCGCGACGGCATCCTCGCTGGCGGGCGTGCCACCGGCTTCCTCGACCATTCGAGCGCGGACGCGGGCGTTGGCCCGGCCGCGCAGGGCGCCGGTAACATCGACGTCGCTGCCGCCGGCGCCGTCAAGGGGGTGCAACAGTTCGCCCTTCCCCTCCGGCACGACGATAGCCACTTCAGCCAATCGCGGCGCCCCGATTTCGCCGCGCGGACGTTCGCTACGTGTGCCTGCGAGATCGGTTTGGATGCGGGTCGACAGCTCGGTGCTGGAATTCCGCACCTGGGTGTCGGGGTCGATCTCGACTCGCACGTCGAGAGGCTGCGGCTCGTCGATCCGCTCAACGATCGCCGGCGCGACGTCGTCGAGCGAGGCGACGAGGCCCGATAGTCCGCCCTTTTCGGTCTGGGCCATGCTCCAAAGCCCGAGCACGACGACCAAGGCCGCGTGCAAGACCAGGCTGACCATGCAACTGGATGCTTGGCGCCACGATCGACGCCACCGGGCGAACCAGCGCGGCGGCGACTCGTCGGAAGCAAGGTCCTTAAGGGGTGGCGCCGCGACGAGCGCGGCCGCGGGAACATTCACGAGGGAAGACGCGACGGCCAGTGGCCGAACACCGGCGGGGCCTGATGAAACCGTCGATTGAGTCGCCATGCAAGGAGCTTCCTGGCTCGCGCGAACGACCTGAAACGAAACCACCAACTCGCCAATTCAGTCTCGAATGGAAAGTTTATTTTAGTCGGCAAAATCGTCGTCAGCGCTCTTTTTCGAATACAGCGGCATGAAGCGGTAATAGACCTCGAGCGTCATCGCGGCCATCGCCGTCGAGTACAACCGCCCACCTGGTTCGCTCCCAGGATCGCCCTTGAAGGCCCAACTGCCGTTCTCGTGTCCATTCGCGCTGCTCTGCGATTCGACCAGCATTTCGCGCATCTTGGGGTTCCACTGCTCCTCCCAGAGCGGCCCTTCGTACTGGCACAAGACCTGGGTGGCATAGTAGTTGAAGTACATGTTGCCCGGTTGAGGTCCGTAGGCGGCCAGACCCTTCACGCCCCGCTCGAGCCGCGGGTCGTCGTGCTGCCAGCCCATGTGCATGCGGCAGAGCAGGCCGACGGCGTTGGTGGCGGGTCCGCCGCCTGCGACTGAGCGGTCGTAGCCGTAGGTCGCGCCGTCATCGGCTTGCACGAAGTCGAGGAACTTTTCGGCCCCCTTGATGGTGGCCGGGCGGATTTCCAAATAAGCCAGATGGCCGCTCTTGAGGGCCATGATTTGCCAGCCGACCACCGACGTGTCCCCCGGGTTGTGCGGCGCATAGCGCCATCCGCCGCCGGCCGGATCCTGGGCGTACATGATGAAGTTCAAGGCGGCCTGCGCGGGTACCATCAGAAACCGGTCCTGCGTCATGGCGTAGGCTTCGCACAGGGCGATCGAGCAGATGCCGTGGCCGTACATCGCGCCGCCGCCGCCGGTCATGTCGCCGCCATAGGGGGTCGGTTTCATGTTTTTGCACAAGTACATCAACCCGCCCCGCACGACATCCTTGTACTTGCCCTGCTTGTGCGTTTGCCCCTGGCCCAGAAAGGGCAGCAGGGCCAACCCGGTGGCGGCGAGCCGGGCGTCCTTGAGTGTGCCCTGGCCGCTGCAGCGGCTGCCACACTTTCCGGCGGCGCGGTGATCGAAACTCCAGCCGCCGTCGGGAAACTGGTGATCGGCGATCCACTTGAGCGCCTTACCGACGGCCGATTCGCTGCCCGACGAGGCGCCGCGGCTGGCGGCCAACTGTTGACGCATCGCGTCGCCGCGGCCGTCCAAACCCTTGCCGTTGAACGATCCGATGGTGCTGAGCAAGTCGTTCCTAGGCGCCGTGGGGATACCGAAGTCGCTGAGCTCGACCGAAGCGGGCGGGGCGGGCGTATCGACCACGTCGGTCGGATCGACGCTTTCCGTGAGCGTCTCGGTCGTACTCACGGCCTCCGTCAACGTGGTCTCGATGTCGAGCGGAGGGGAGTCGTCCAGGTCTTCGATGTCTTCGAGGTCGTCGAGCTTGGTGACCGCGCTGGCCGACATGATGTTGTGATCATCCTTCGTCGCAGGCGGAATCACGATCAGCCCGAAGATCAGGAGGATCACCATGTGGACCACGATGCTCACCAACAAGGCCGGCGTCATTTGCATGAACGACAGGTTGCCGATTTGTTCCAGTTCCTCGAACTCGAGCAACGCGGAACTGCGGGGCGGCGCGTCGTTTTTGGCTTTCGCACCTTTCTTGACCGGCGCATCTTTCTTGACTGGCGCGTCGTTCGTTGCCTGAGCGTCGGAAGTATCGGCTTTTTTGGCGGCCTTGGCACGCAACTCGGCCGCGCTTTCCTTGGCTTGGGCCGGCTTGGCGGAGGCAACGGATGATCTGGGCGCCGTCACGCCTAAGGGTAGTGTGGCGTTACCCGACACCGGTTTCGTCCCGCCTGGTTTCACAGCCGCCGGTTTCACAGCCGCCGGTTTCACAGCCGCCGGTTTTGCTGCCGCCGGTTTTGCTGCCTTTTCACCGGTTGACGCGCCGTTGGCGGGTCTTGTCGGCCCATCGGCGCCGGCGGAAGTGGTTTTGCTCTCTGCTGACGAGTCGGTGGCCATAGACGGCTCCGAGGAAATCCAGGGAATAAAGGCGCGCACCCCAACAACTTCAAAGTACTCGATTCTTCGACAGTTGCAAGGAGATTGACGACATCACTAGCCCCCGAGTGCGGCATTTTCCGATTCGGTCACCTTCTGATGGGGGGCCAGGCCGATTTCAGCCCCGTGGGGCAGCTTTCCAAGGGTGCCACCCTGAGTCCCGGTGAACGCGCTGCCGAACGTGGAAACGGGGGATCCTCGATCGACACGTTGGTTGGGAAGTGAAATCCCCGCCGTGGCATGGCGGCGACAGCGCCGCGACGCCGGCGATCCAAACGAAAAGGCACCCTAATTCGCCAATGTTCCAACCCGCTCGCTTCGATGACACCACTCGCGGGGCGGAGGGTGGGTGGCAGTGGGACGTCGGTACGCCACAGCCGCTGAGACGGCTGCCGGCGGGCGATGGCGGGATGCCTTTTCGTTTGGATCGCCGTATCGGTGATTGTGTCCAGGGAAGGGGGCTGGCGGAAAACGGCACGAGCAGGCTACAATCGGCCATTGGGTTAGGGCGAGGCGAACTACCGGCACAAGACGAGGAGACGGTCCCATGGCCAAGAGCAAGAAGAAAGTGGAAACGGTGTTTCTCGTCTGTGAGGAGACCGGCGATTACAATTATACTTTGCGGCGCAAGACCGGCGGCGAAAAGCTGAAGCTCAGCAAATTCTGCCCTCGCCTGCGCAAGCACACCCTTCACGCGGAAAAGAAAAAGTAGACGTCGCTGGCGGACGGATGAAGGCGGAGGGATGAAGGATGAAAAAGAGGCCCCAGAGGGCAAGCCGACAAAAAATGACCAATTACGGGGGATAAAATGGCACCAGTTCCTTCATCCCCATATCTCCTCCTCATCCCCTTATCCCCTTTAAAATGAGTCTTCCAGCCGTTTTGCTCGTGTTATTCTTCCAGGTTTTTTAATTGCGGCCATAGGCCGCGTTACGGAAGACCCGGCGCCTCAGGGATGAACGATGGCCAAGACGTGGCGTATCCACCCCCACGATTCCCAACGGATCGACCTGCTCCAACGGAGTGTGGGTGTGCCGGCGGTGGTCGCACGGCTGCTTGCCTGCCGCGGAATGACCGATCCGGCCGCCGCGCGCGTCTTTCTTGACGCCAAGCTCAGCCAGTTGCGAGATCCGGCCGAGTTGCCCGGTGTGACGATCGCCGCCCAGCGGATTTCGGCGGCCATCGCCCATCAGGAACGGATCGTCGTCTACGGCGATTACGACGTCGACGGCATG
>DATLQY010001171.1:0-2848 GCA_035534975.1 Pirellulales bacterium | reverse complement strand
GTTTGAATCAACGTGCCGAATTGGTGCAAACTTCTCGGAAATTCACGGGCGCTATCCACTTCCGAGGGAGGAGCGGCCCGACGCGAAAGGTTGGCGACGATACCCCAACTGGCGCTCACCTGTCCGTCGCGCGCAATCGCGTAGGGATTGCCAAGCGCCACCACGAATTGGCCTTTCCTCAGTTTGGCGCCGTCGCCGAACCGGATCGGCACGAAGTCTTCCGCATTCCGTCGGGGAGTGACGACCTCCAAGACCGCCAGATCGCTGCGCGGATCGGCCGCCTTGATTTGCATACGGAACGAACGTCCCTCGGCCGTGGTCACCCAGTATTCGTCCGTCAACTCGTCCCCCAACACATGCATGTTCGTCAGCACGAGACCGTCGCGATCGACGACGACGCCGCTGGCAAACTCGTTCGGAACGAAATCCGGATCTCCCGGTCCCGGCGGCGATGGCGCGCCGATCCCGCGTAAAACGCGAATCCGGTCCGGCCGCGTGTCGCGGTTTGTCTGTTCGTCGTGGCCGGTCGTCGAACGGCGCGCGATGCTGACGACCGATTTCTCGGCGCGCCGGATCGATCGGGCGACGACCCGTTCGATGGCCGAGACCAGCTCCAGGTCGGCCGCGGCCTGGCGATCGTCGTCGGCCATCTTGTCCTCCTGGGCCCGCGCGTCGTGAGGTGGCCGCTGAGCGGAGGAAACGCTTACGAAGCATTGCAGAAGCAACGCCGACGACAACAATAGCCGAATCTTGGTCATGGGTCATTCCGAGTCTTCGGTGGCCTGCTCTTCGACGCCGTCGCCGCCCGACATGCCGGGTGCGACGTTGCCGGGCGCCAGATTGCCGGCCGCCATGATCTTCGTCTTCAACTCCTCAACCAGCGCGGGGTTCTCCAGCAAAAAAGCGCGGGTCTTCTCGCGGCCCTGCCCAAGCTGCATTTCGCCGTAGCGGAACCAGGCCCCCGAGCGAACTACCAGCCTCTGGGCCATGGCCAAATCGAGCACGTCGCCTTCGTAGCTGATGCCGCTGGTATGCATCATATCAAATTCGGCCACCCGGAAGGGAGGGGCGACCTTGTTCTTGACGACTTTCGCACGCACCCGCTGGCCCACGACGTCTTCCCCCTCCTTCAGTTGGCCGATCCGCCGCACATCGATGCGGCAGGAACTGTAGAACTTCAAAGCACGGCCGCCCGGGGTCGTTTCGGGGCTCCCGAACATGACCCCGATTTTCTCGCGAATCTGATTGATGAAGATCACCGAGGTCTTGCTTTTCGAGATCGCGCCGGTCAGCTTTCGCATGGCCTGGCTCATCAAGCGGGCTTGCAGGCCCACGTGCGAGTCGCCCATGTCGCCATCCAACTCTTTTTGCGGCACCAAAGCGGCCACGGAATCGATCACGATCACGTCGACGGCATTCGACTTGATCAGCATTTCCGTGATATTCATCGCTTCCTCTCCGCTACCGGGTTGACTTACCAGCAGCGTTTCCAGCTCGACACCCAGCTTCTTGGCCCAACTCGGGTCGAGCGCGTGCTCGGCGTCGATGAAGGCGGCGATGCCGCCGCCCCGTTGGGCCCGCGCCACCACGTGCAACGCCAAGGTCGTCTTGCCGCTCGATTCCGGCCCGTAGATCTCGACAATTCTACCTTTTGGAATTCCCTGCCCCCCCAATGCCAGGTCGAGGGACAGGCTGCCAGTGGGGATCCCCTCGATCCGCGCGCCGTGTTCGACGCCCAGGGGCATGATCGCACCCTCGCCGAATTGCTTTTCGATCTGTGCCAGGGTGTTCTTGAGGTTCGGATTGTCGTTCAAAAACGATTGGGAGGCGGTATTCCCCTCGGATTTCTTACCGGCAGTCTTCGCGGAGGTTTTCACGAGCGGATTCTCTTCCTTCTTGGGCATGCGATGATTCGATTTTGTGGCGGTGACCATGTTTTATTCCCTTCCTCCATTAGAACCGTTGGCCCGGCCCCGTTTGCCCGCCGGACACGCAATAGTAAGTGGACCTCTGGATAGTGTATCGGCGTCCACTGACTGTTGCAAGAGGAGATTCTGGTTTTTCGCCCTCCACCTCGCTTGGAAATGTAAGGTCATGGCCACCGCGCCGGAGACCCCCTCCGACGCTGGCGGATTCTAGCACATGGGGTACGTATTACAACGACCGGCCACGCCAACCTATTGGGCTGCTCGATTCCGCTCGCGGCGATCGAAAAACGAACGAAAGCACTCGCATCGAACCAACCTTCATTTTCTCCGCCGCCCAAGCCTTTGACAAGACCTCAATGTCCGTCAAGCGTGGCCGTGGCCAAGGGTTCGTAGATCGGACCGTCTCGATCCAACTGGCTGGAAAATACGATCACCTCGTCGACGCTGACGACTCCGCCCACGAAGTCTGCCTGTTGCCGCAGCAGGTGGCCGAGCTCGCTCAAGCCTGGTCGCCCGTCGCGGACACGGCCAATGGTCAAATGGGGACGAAAACGGCGCGCCTCGCGGCGAAAACCCAACGGCGCCAGTTCGCGCTCGACCACGGCGTTGAGCTCCACCATCTGCTCGCTACCGTCGGCGACTCCCAACCAGATCGTCCGCGGCCGGTCCAGGTCGGGAAACGCCCCGGCGCCGCGCGCCACGATCTCGAAAGGCGGCAGCGAAGCGACCGCGCGCGTAACGGCCTCGCAGACCGTCGGCACCTCAAGCAGGTCGACGTCGCCCAGGAACTTGAGCGAGAAGTGCAGGTTTTCAGGCTCAACCCAGCGGACCGTGGCCGCCGTGCCCGAGAGTTGGCCTATCAACTGCCGCGCGCGGCTCCGGACCTCGCGAGAGGCGGCGACGGCGATGAACGTGCGTAA
>DATLQY010001170.1:0-11644 GCA_035534975.1 Pirellulales bacterium | reverse complement strand
CGACAACTCCGATGCCCGGCAACCGGTTGCGTAGAGCAATTCAAGCATCGCCCGGTCGCGTCGCCAGCAAGGCTCGGTGGAGCGGGGACCGGCCAGTAAGCGATCGACCAACTCGGGCGAGAGGACTTCGGGCACCCGCTGCCAGAGCTTTTGACTCCCCAACAGCTCGACCGGGTTATCGGTGAGCACCCCTTCGAGCTGCAAATAGCGAAAAAAGAGTTTGAGCGAGACGATGTGCCGGCCGAGACTGGCCGGGGCTAGCTTGTGCCCGTGCAGCCAGCCCGCGTAATCGGCCAGCTCGCGGATCGAAAGGGCGGGAATCTTCTTCTGACCCAACCAGGCGAAGAACCGCCGCAGATCGCGGCGATAGGCCAGCACCGTGTTGTCGGCCAGGTGGCATTCGCTCCGCAGATAGTCGGCAAACGACGTGGCCCACGGATGTTCGGGTTTGGCCGTTTCCGACGCGGCGCCGGAGGCCGTCGCGTCGTTCTTGGCCACCGAAGCGACGCGCTTCTCAACCGATCTCGGACCACGGGCCGACTTGGGCGGCAAGGCGTCGGTTGGTTGCGGTTTTCGAGTGCTCATACCAGCCCGGAGGTCCCGCTGCTACTCGATGCACTTCACGCGGCCGAGTATGCCGGTTTTGTCTCGAGAAGGAAGAAGGTTTTCAAAACGCTAATCCCCGGTAATAATCATTAGCGAAGTTTAGTGATGATTAGCGTTCCTTCTCCTTCGTCCGTCCCGGTCGCTATTAAGCCGAGGCATCGGTAAGGCTCAGCGACTGCCACCGTGAATGTCTCAATTTTGGCGCGTGAAGTATCATCGGACATTCGCCCCCTCCGCCTGGAGGGATGAGGGACGAAAGATCAAAACGTGCGTTTGTAGCGGAACTCTTGAGAGTTCCGATTCGCGTCTCCGTTCGGAATTCTCACGAATTCCGCTACGCCTTGCCGCGTGCCAGCACTGAAACAGGGTGGTTTTCAATTTCTTTTTTCAAGGCTGTTGACAAACCTACTCCCATTGTCTAGTGTACTATTACTCTAGTGCACATCCCAGCTTGCGACCGGCCCGCGACATGTTCTTCTCCATCGACCCCAGCGACGGTTTGGCAATCTACGATCAGATCGTGCGCCAGGTGAAGTTCGCCGTGGCCAGCGGGGCCGTAAAGCCGGGCGAGCTGATCGCGTCGGTGCGCGAGCTGGCGCGCGAACTGGCGATCAATCCCAACACGGTGGCCCGCGCCTACCGCCAGTTGCAAGCCGAGGGCGTGCTGCAGTCGCTGCGCGGAACGGGGCTGGCCGTCGCCGGGCAGGCGGCCAAGCAGTGCCGAGGCGAACGCGTGGAGCTGATCCGGGCGCGCTTCCGGCAGGTATTGACCGAGGCCAAGCAGAGCCGGCTCGACGCCGACGAGTTGCGCTCGCTGATCGAACAAGAGTTGGCGGCGATCGAACTGGCGGCTGTGGAATGAATACAACGCTATAGGCGAGCGGCGAGAAAAAACGTTCCGGCAAGCGAGAGATGTAGCGGAATTCGTAAGAATTCCGAAGCGTAAGACATTGGCGGCGGTCGGAACTCTCACGAGTTCCGCTACATGGGTAGCTTGATTCATGCCGGCCGCCTTAACGGAAAACGAGGGTTGCCCTATGGACGCGGTAATTCGGCTCGACGGTGTGACCAAACTCTACGGCCGCCAGGCGGCGCTGAACCGCGTGTCGCTCGCGGTCCCGCGGGGCGTGGTCTTCGCCTTGCTTGGAGAGAATGGGGCCGGTAAGACCACCGCCTTGAAGATCCTGCTGGGGCTGACCGAGCCCGACGCCGGCCGCGCCGAGGTGCTCCATCGCGACAGCCGCCACGAGGGGCGGGAGATCCGCCGCCGCGTGGGCTACGTGCCCGAACGCCCCACGCTGTACGATTGGATGACCGTGGCCGAGATCGGCTGGTTCACGGCGGGCTTCTATGGGGCGGGCTTTCAGTCTCGCTATGACGGCCTGATCGCGCAATATGGTCTGCCGCCGGACCGCAGGCTCAAGGCCCTCTCGAAAGGGATGCGGGCCAAGGTGGCGCTCTCGCTGGCCCTGGCCCACGAGCCGGAGGTCTTGATCCTCGACGAACCGACGTCCGGGCTCGATACGCTGGTGCGTCGCGAGTTCCTGGAAAGCATGGTCGACCTGGCAGCCGAAGGCAAGACGGTGCTCTTGTCGAGCCACCAGATCGGCGAGGTGGAGCGCGTGGCCGACATCGTCGCCATCCTTCGCCAGGGCGAGTTGCTGCTGGTCGAGCCGCTCGACGAGTTGAAGCGGCAGGTCCAGGAGCTGACGATCACGCTGGACGACGGCGCCAGCCCTCCGCCCGTCGTCGCCGGCGAGGTGCTCCGGCGGCGACACAAGGCGCGGCAATGGCAGGTGCTCGTGCGCGGCGCCACCGACGACGATCTGACCCGGTTGCACGCCGAGCCCACGGTGCGGGCGGTCGAAGCGCGGACGCCGGCCTTGGAGGAGATCTTCGTGGCCTATCTGCAAGCCGGGCCGCCGGCCGAGCGGCCGGCGCCGAGCGAGGAGGTCGTCGCTCCATGAACGCCTCGGTGTTTCGAAGGTTGGTCTGGAAAGAGTACCGTGTGATGCGCGGCTTTTGGCTCGCGCTGGCCGCTTTCGCGGGGATGTGCTTTCTGGGCGTGTGGTGTTTCGCGGAACGGACGGAAGGGCTGATTCTCGGAATGTGGTCAGTGGCCGCGCTGGTACCCGCGCTTTACGCGCTGGGCTGCGGAGCGACGCTGTTCGCCGTCGAACGCGAAGAGGAAACGTACGAATTTCTGCGCACGCTGCCGTGTACGTCGGCGCAGGTTTTCATCGGCAAGCTCGCGCTCGCGCTGGCGAGTACGCTGGCACTCATCGCGCTGCTCGTGTTCGTGGCCGCGAGCGGCGCTGGCTGGCAGTCGCCGCGCGAAGGACTCATTGAGGAGCTGGCGGTCGTGTGGGGCGTGGGCATGGTCGAGGCCCTGGTGTGGGGCACATTCTACTCGTTGCTGACCCGCCGACCGCTGCAGGCGGCGGTTCTGGCCGCGGCAACCGCGATCAGCGTGCCGTCGGTCATCGGTTTGAACGTTCTCGACCACGGGCAATTTGCGGCAGTCGCACGGTGGCGGCTGTGCGTGGCTGCGGCGGTGTTCTTGGTGGACGTGTGGTTAGGCGTACGCTGGTTGCGCGCCCCATCGCGCCGACGGCGGCGGTTCGCCCAGTGGACTGGCGCGGTGACGAGGTGGTGGTCGGTGCGCGCGGCGCGGGCTGTCGCGGCCAAGCGCCGCCGACTGCGCGAGCCTGGTTGGCTGACCAGCTTCGGCCGGCTCGTCTGGCACGAGGGGCGCCAAGCCCGAGCACTCGGCTTGACACTGGCCGGGGCCGCCGCGGTCCTGATATTCGCGCCCCGAAGCGACCCGGACATGTTCGCTTTGGCGCTGCTTCCGTTGGCCTTGATGGGCGGTTGCGTGTTCCAGGCCGACCAGAGAGGCGAGAATTTCCGGTTCTTCGCCGAGCGCGGCATCAGCCCACGGACCGTTTGGCTGAGCCGTCAAACGGTTTGGTTGACCATGCTGCTCTTGACGCCGCCGCTGTTGATGTTCGTCGATCTGTGCATCGTTTGGCAGGCGTGGCAGGCGGTCACGCCGATCAATTTCCACGCTTCGGAGAACCTTTGGGTCAGAAGTCTCGTCGAGAACCTGCGCCTCGTTGGGCTCCGGATGGACATCGACGCCAGCCACCGCGCACAATACCTTCGGCTCAATTTCGATTCCAGTAACCTGGTCGGGGCCGGTCTGGTTCTGGCGATGACGTATTCCGCCGGGCAACTGGCGTCGATGTACATTCGCCGCGGCATCATCGCCTGCTTTGGCGGGTTGTGGCTGGCCGGCATGTTGTTTGCCTGGGCCGGGTTGATGCTCAAGATCGGCGCCCCATGGCCCTGGTCGATCGCTCCGATTCCGCTGGTGCTGCTCTTCGCCACCTGGCTGCGAGCACCCGATTGGCTGTTGGAGCGAAAAGATTGGCGCGCCCGGACGCGCGCCGCGGCGTCGCTGCTCGTGCCCACGTCGGCGATGTTCGCCGCGGTCGCCGTGTTCCGAGTCGTCGAGGTGCCGTCCGCGCCGAGCCCGACGGTGGAGTTCGAGTCACCGGCGACGCCCGAGGCCCTTGAAACGGCGGCCATGTACCGCCGCGCGGCCGACCAGCTCGCGGCGGCGCGCCGCGCGGGATGGACACAAGACGCCGTTTCGTTTGAACCCATCGAGCCGGCGATGGCGTTGGCGGTCGAGGCGAGCCGGCGCGAATCGTGCGCCATGGACCTCAGCGGGTGGCTGGACCCGAGCGGTGATTACGACCGCGCTAGCGACCTGGCGACCCTAATACGGAGCCATGCCAGGGAATTGCAACGCGACGGCAAACTCGACGATGCGCTGTCGCGATACATGGCAGTGCTGCGGATCACCCACCACTTGCGTCAGCAACCAAGATTGTTCGCAGTCGTATCGCCCGTCGAATTGGAGCGGGGTATTCTCAAGGAGTTGCCGGCGTGGGCGGGGAGCCAAGGGCAAACGCCCGAGCGGATTCGTGGCGCCATCGGCGAGCTGGCGGGCATTTTCGATCGATTGCCATCGCCGCTTCTCGCGTTGGAGGGCGAATTCGACTGGATTCGACGATTGATCGACTCCGATTCCAAAACGTGGCCCGGCCAGACCGATCAGGAGCGGTGGATTATCGCCGTGGCGCGGTGGTGGATGCCCTGGGAGCGGGCGCGAATGCGACGCTTGCTGGACCGGATGTCTGCGGACGACCGCGCGGGGTTGTCCCGCGTCTTGACGGCGCTCAAGGGGAACCAGGCGGTGCTGCCGGTTTTGCAGTTCGCCCACGACAAACGGACGACGGACTGTCTGCGGACGACCCTTTTGGTCGCAGATGTGGAGAATTGCGGAGGCACACTGGCGTGGCTGGAATGTGAGTTGGAAACGCGCCGCCGCGCGACGCGGCTCGTGCTGGCGCTGGTCGCACATCGGCTTGAGCATGGAACGCTTCCCGACGTGCTGAGCGAAGTGTCCCCGGAGGGCGACCTGCGCGACCCCTACACGGGCGAACCGTTCCTTTACGCGCCCAAGGGTGTGGTCCATGATCTGGTGATCGGTGTCGGCGCCGGAGTACAGACGATCGCCGCCGACGTGCCGCTGGTTTTGAGCCAGGGCCCGGTATCTCCCGCGTTCGACCGCTATCCGCATGACGAGTACAACGCCTTCCTCGTCGAGCGGCTTCCGGCCGACGCCAGGGGTAACACGCAGATCGGCCGCGCTGCCTTGTTTTTCCCGCTACCGGCCGAACCATGACGACGGACAGGTCACGCGCGGCTCAGCAGCCCCATCGCGAAACCGACCAGGTCGCCGCGTTGGCGGCTGACCTCGGCCAGCCGGTCGTACTTGCCGGCAAGCTGGGCCAACTCCAACAGGCTCGGCGCAAAGCCGCTGGTCCGCAGTCCCGCCAGAAATGTCGCCGCCGCTTCGAAGGCCTCGGCGTGCCGCCCCATCCGCGACAGCAACCCCACGTAAATCTCGGCCGGCGCGGCGCCTTGCTCCGTTTCGGCCAGCGCCTCGGCGCGGCCGCGGAAGTAGGCCACCGCCTCCTCGACCCCTTCGCCCAAAAGTGCCCGGAAAAAGAGCGCGTGCGCTGGGTAGCTATCGACGAACGGTTCCTGGCCAGGGTACTGGTACAGCGAGCTGAGGCGGCGGCCGTACTCGGTCAGATCGACCGCGCGGCGGAGGTCGGCGGGTTCGTCGAGCACCAGCGCGAACCGCACCACCGCCGACAAGTGCGACGTATCGAGGTGGTAGTCGTTGTTGTCGAACAGCCATTCACGGTCGGCGACCATCGCCGCGATCGAGTCCTCGGCCGGCGGAGCGCCTTGCTTCTTGTTGATTTCCTCGCGCAGGCTGCGCGTCAGATCGGAGTGCAGGTGGGCGACCAACAGCGCCGCGACTTCCTGCCGCTCGTTGCGCGGACGCCCATGCATCTGGGCGTCGAACATCGAAATGGCGTTGCAAACGCCGTAGTTGGCCAGCACGAGCTCGAACCCTAAACGCGGACAGGCCCCTTCGTGCAGAGCGACCTCGATGATCTGCTCTCGGTTGTCGTCCTCGACGGGCACTTTTGCCAGGGCCGCGGCCACGCCCGCCTTGTCGCCCACCGGCCGTAGGTACATCCAGGCCTCGCGTACCCGGCCGTCGCTCAACAGCAACTGTCCCACCTCGCGGCAAGCGGCGAGGTACTCGTCCTCCATTTTCGTGCGGAGCGGATCCTGGAGGTCGTCGAGGCTTTTGGTCAAAATCGCGGGCAGCCCAAGCCGCAGCCGCGCTTCGAGCAACCGCAGGTCGAACAGTTCGTGGTACTGCTCGTTTTGACGAAGTTGCTCGGCCAGCCTGGCCGTAGCGGCGGTTACCCCCTCACGCGCCAGGGTCATCTGGATCTCGTCGAACATCGTATCGCTCATGGGCCTTCCGTCGCGGGGTGGGAGGAATGGCGTGGGCCGGCCGATGGTCGCGGCACACGAACAAGGCGGGCAAAGCTGACTTTCATCGTAACAAACTGCCGCGGCGTCCGCCATTGCCCGCTCGAATGGGTCTGGACATCGTTGGATCGAGGCATAAACTGGCATTCATGGACCGCAGTCAAACGATCGCCCGCATCTCGGGCTGCTACATCCCATTGCCAACGCTGTTTCGCGACGGCGATTTCGAGCTGAACCTTGACGGCATGCGACGGCACGTGCGGTTTCTGCTGGATGCCGGCGTGCGCGAGGGGA
The DNA here is from genome assembly GCA_035534975.1 of Pirellulales bacterium. GTDB lineage: Bacteria > Planctomycetota > Planctomycetia > Pirellulales > JAICIG01 > DATKSN01. The sequence continues at coordinate 4,813 of DATLQY010001170.1, read as the reverse complement.
ACGGCGTTTTCCTAGTCGGGGGAGGGGCGGGCGAGTTTTCGACGCTCTCGACCGACGAGCGGCTGCGGCTGCTCGACACCGTTCTGGCCGAGGCCGGCGGCCTGGTGGGCGTGGTCTTGGGCGCGCAGAGCACCGACCAGCGCGAGGCGGTGCGGCTGGCCCGCGGTGCCAAGGCGGCCGGAGCGGTCGCCATCCAGGCCGCTCCCCCTTTTTACCACCCGCCGACCGACGACGACGTGTTCGAGTGGATCGCCGCGCTGGCCGCGGCCGACGTGGGGATCGTTTTTTACACGACCTACTGGACCGGCTATCGCACGTCGCTCGAAATGCTCGGCCGGTTGGCCGACGTGCCGCAAATCGTGGCGATCAAGTGGGCCAGCCCGAGCTACCATGAGTTCGAGCAGGGCCTGCGGCACTTCGCCTCGCGGTTGGCATTCATCGACAACCAGCTCCATTTCGTATTCAGCCACATGCTCGGCGCGCGGGGCGTGAACCTGCACCCCAGCAACTACTGGCCCGCTTGGGGCGTAAAGTTCTGGGAGTTGCTCGAAGCCCGCCGCTACCGGGAGGCCCAGGACGAGATGACCCGAGTGGTATCGCCCTACTACGACCTGTGCGACGAGGTTGCCCGTTTCACCGGCGGCGAAGGGCACATCGACAAGCTCTGCCTCGAGCTGGTCGGGCTCGACAGTAGCCGCTGCCGCCCCCCGACACGTGACATCCGCCCCCAGTTCCGCGAGCGCACTCGGAAGATGCTGAGGGATTGCGGAAGGATATGACGGAATGGATGAAGGACACTAACCCGCAGCGCAAGCAAGGCCCAGCCTTGAACATGCCTTGCTTGCGCCGCGGCTTGGGCGGATTTTGGAGTGAAGTAGACTGGTGTGCGAGTTTCCCGGGGGCCATGAATTATGCGGCCTACGTCGACCGCGAGCCAAGTTCCGCGACGCGCTGCGGGTGAAGAATCCCGGCGCGCTAGGACTTGGGCGAGGCCCCGGAGTCGCTCGAGCGAGTCCCGACGCGCCGGGACTACGCCGCACGCCGGCAGGCTGGCAGCGCGGTGGCTGACCGCTCCCGAGATCGTTCCAGTTCCCCACACTATAGATAAAGAGGGAACGGAACGGTCCAAGGCCACTGAGCGATCCCAGGAATCGACTTCGACCGGCTCGCGCCGAAATCACAATCCAACAAGTAATGCACTTGCTCGGGTTCGAGCCGACCGGTCGCCGGCACCAGCGATGGTACGGCCGCGCGCCGCAATCCGCCGCAGCGTGCAACGGGGCCAGCCGTATGCGGGACCATGAAAAATACGGGCTAAGTGAAAATGTAGCCCTCTTCGCCGTGCTCGGTCAGATCAAGACCTTGCCTCTCTTCATCCTCCGTTACGCGAAGGCCAATGGTTGCATCCAGCAAAAGGAGCAAGAGGAACGTGGCGACGGCGGCCACGATCCAGGTCACCGCCGCCGCAACGATTTGGGCAGCCAACACGGACCCTCCTTCCAGAACTCCCAAGGGTGCCCCTTTCCCGATATCCCAGACCGCCCGCGTCGCGAACACGCCAGTCAATACCGCTCCCAATGTGCCTCCCAAACCGTGGACGCCGAAAGCGTCGAGCGAATCGTCGTAGCCAAGTTTCGCTTTGAGCGCCGAGCAGGTGAAACAACACATTACGCCCGCGGCAATGCCCATCAAGATCGCGTGCATGGGCAATACGAAACCGGCGGCGGGAGTGATGCAGACGAGCCCCGCCACGGCCCCGGACGACGCTCCCAGCAGAGTGGGTCTGCCGCGAGTGATCCATTCGACGGCGGGCCACGCCAGTGCGCCGGCGGCCGCCGAAAAATGGGTGGCGGCAAAGGCGCTGGCCGCGATGCCATCTGCCGCTAACGCGCTGCCCGCATTGAACCCGAACCAGCCGACCCACAACAAGCCAGCCCCCAGTGAGGTATACGTCAGGTTATGGGGCGGCATCGGCTCGGTGCCAAATCCGACTCGTCTTCCCAATACCAAAGCACAAACTAGGGCAGAGACTCCTGAACTGATATGCACAACAGTGCCGCCGGCGAAATCGAGCGCTCCGCCGCAAAACGCTCCCTGCGCGTGCGGACTCCCGTACGCCAGAACACCGCCGCCCCAAACCCAGTGGCACAACGGGCAATACACCAACGTTCCCCACAGGGTCATGAAGATGACCATCGAGCTGAACTTCATCCGTTCGGCGAACGCGCCGCAAATCAGGGCCGGCGTAATGATGAAGAACATTCCCTGAAACAGCATGTGCGTCAGCATTGGAATGTTGAGCAGCGGATGCAGCGGAATGACCGACCCTTCGCCGCTACTCCAGGTGGCCTGGACGCCACACATGAAAAAGTGATCGCTGTTGCCGATCCACGGCGCGCTTCCGCCAAAGGCCAGCGAGTAGCCGTACGTGCCCCAAATGATGGTCATCAGGCCCATCATCGTGATGCATTGCATCACCACGCTCAGCACGTTCTTCTTGCGGACGAGACCGCCGTAGAACATCGCCAGCCCGGGCGTGGTCATCATCAACACCAGGGCGGAAGAAGTGAGAACCCAGGCATTGTCGCCGCGGTCGATCTGGCGCGCGACGGGTGCGGGGGCTGACTCGCTCGTGGCGGATTCTCCCGCCTTGGGCTTGTCACCGACCGTCTCATTCGCTTCTTGCGCTACCGCGAAGGGAACCGCGCCCAAGACGACGGCCAAGGCCGCCAATACCATCTGCAACCGCAATAAAACGACTGTTCGCATGGATGATTCAATATTTCCTAAAACCCACTACTTGATGAACAACATCTCCTGGTAGGTGGGCAATGGCCATAAGTCATCCGCGACCCAACCCTCCAAGGCGTCGGCATATTTTCGGACCTCCGCCATCGCCGGGACAACGTCGTCGCAGAAGTACCGAGCTTCGGATTCCAGGCCATCGCCTTCATGGTGCAGCATTGCCTTTTCAAGGACCGCGATACTGTCTTGCAGGCATTTCACCAGCTCGGTGATTTTCTCGAGCGTGTCGGTATCAAAATCGAATCCAATGAGCTTCAGGTTGGCGCAGGTTGACGCCAGTTCGTTTTGGTACCGAATCGCGGCCGGGAAAATGAGCGTTTTGGCCATCTCCACGGTCTGCAATGCTTCGACTCGGACGGTCTTGCAATATTGCTCCAGGTAAATGTCCAGCCGGCTTTGAAGTTCCCGTTCCGAGAGGACCTCGTATTTCGTGAACAACCGCTTCACCTCGGGTGAGCCTAGTTGTCCGAGCGCGTCGGGTGAAGTCTTGAGATTGAGCAGTCCCCGCTTGGCGGCCTCTTGGTGCCACGCCGCCGAATAGCCATCGCCGTTGAAAATGATCGGCTCGCACTCGTTGATGATTTCCGTGAGCAGTTTCTGCACTGCTTCGTGCAACCCCCCAGGCTTGACCGCCGTGGCTTTTTCCAGTTTTGTCGCGCAATAATCGAGCGATTCACAGACGATGGTGTTCATGGCGACCAGCGGTCCGGCAATCGACTGGTTCGCTCCGACGGCGCGAAATTCGAAACGATTTCCGGTAAATGCGAACGGGCTGGTACGATTGCGGTCGCCGGCGTCCTTCGGCAATGGCGGGAGCACGTCAACACCCACGGTCAATGTCCCCTGGCTGAGCGACGATTTGGCCCCACCGTCCTTCACCTGGCGGAAAACGTCGGTTAACTGGTCACCCAAGAAAATAGAAATGATCGCGGGGGGCGCCTCATTGGCACCCAAGCGGTGGTCGTTGCCAGCGGTGGCGACAACCGCGCGCAGCAAGCCCTGGTGCTTGTAAACGGCGCGAACCACCGCCGCGCAAAAAACGAGAAACTGGGCGTTCGAATGAGGCGTTTCGCCAGGATCAAGCAGGTTGCCCTGCGACTTGCTGCCCAGAGACCAGTTGACATGTTTGCCTGATCCGTTCACGCCGGCAAAAGGCTTTTCATGGGTCAGGCATGCCATGCCGTATTTCTCGGCCACCCGGCGGAGGATAATCATCACTAGCTGCTGATGGTCGGCCGCCAGGTTGGCCGACTCGAACACCGGCGCGATTTCGTACTGGGCCGGTGCCACTTCGTTGTGACGGGTCTTGACGGGAATGCCTAGTTTATACATGTCGCGCTCGGATTCTAGCATGAACGCCAACACGCGCTCTGGTATGGCACCGAAATAATGATCTTCGAATTCCTGCCCTTTGGGCGGCTTGGCGCCGAACAGGGTACGACCGGCCGTGAAGAGATCGGGCCTCGCAAAATAGAAATGGCGGTCGATCAGGAAGTACTCTTGCTCGGGCCCCGCTGTGGATGCCACGAAGGCCCCGTCTGATTCTCCAAACAGGTTGAGGACCCGCTGTGCTTGCGTGTTCAACGCCTGCATCGACCGCAAGACAGGGGTCTTCTTGTCCAAGGCCTCACCGGTCCAAGATACGAAGGCCGTGGGAACACACAGTGTCGTGCCATTGGGGTTTTCCAGGATGTAGGCGGGGCTGGTGACGTCCCAGATCGTATAACCCCGGGCTTCAAAGGTGGCGCGGATGCCGCCGGTCGGAAAACTGGATCCATCGGGCTCGCCCTGAATGAGTTGCTTGCCGCTGAATTCGGCAATTGCCCCGCCATCGCCGTCGGGCGAAAGGAAACTATCGTGCTTCTCCGCGGTGATGCCGGTCAAGGGATAGAAGACGTGGGCGTAATGGGTGGCTCCTTTTCCGATTGCCCAATCGCGCATGGCGGAGGCCACCACGTCGGCAATGGAAGGATCAAGCTTGCTCCCGGATTCGATCGTTTTCATCAGC
>DATLQY010001169.1:0-9142 GCA_035534975.1 Pirellulales bacterium | reverse complement strand
TAGGCATTCGCCGCATTCCCTTCTTGTCCGCGATGAGCTTGCTGGGTGCAAGCGATAACGAGTCACATAGTTATTTGGAAATTGCCGATGCGCTACGCCAATGCAGCGCGGCACCCGGCGAGGACTTGATCGAGCTATGGCGCAGGATCGTATTCTCAATTTTGATTTCCAACGTCGATGATCATTTGCGCAATCACGGTCTTTTATGGGAAGGCCCTGCCGGCTGGCGGCTGGCACCGGCCTATGACCTCAACCCGACGCCCACCGATATTCGGCCACGTGTCTTGAGCCTGGCGGTGGATGATCAGGAGCATACAGCGTCGGTCGAACTTGCCTTCCAGGTCGCTGAGTATTTCGGACTCGACAGAAAGGCGGCTCACCGAATCGCCAAGGAGATAGGCCAGGCTGTCGCTTCGTGGCGGAACGAGGCCCAACACTTCGGAATACGGGGAACTGAAATCGACCGCATGGCCTCGGCGTTTGAGCACGAGGATTTGCGGCGGGCGACTAACCACCCATAATTCAGCGCAGCGCTCGCGACCCTGCCGCCCCTGGCCAGTTGTCGGATACAGACTTGTGTAGAACAACGAGGGCGTCCGCTGCCGTGTCCGCGGCCAGGGTACTGCCGAGGTCAGGCCGACGTACGTGCGAGATGGCATGGCGGTGTCTCGAATGGGTGAGAGCGAAGCCGAGGTACGGATATTATTCCCGAACCAACCGCCTTGCCCCTTCGACAATTCGCTCAACACTCGGTACGTATTCTCGCTCCAAGGCGGAGGCACAGGGCAACGGAGTATCGGGCGCCGCGATCCGCTGGATCGGCGCATCGAGATCGTCGAAGGCCGTCTCGACGAGCCGCGCGGCGACTTCGGCGCCCCAGCCGCCGGTGAGATTGTCTTCCTCGACGATCAACACCCGGCCCGTCTTGGCGACCGATCGTCGAACGGCCGTCAGGTCGAGCGGGACCAGCGAGCGCATGTCGATCACCTCCGCGGCAACGCCGTCCTGAGCGAGCGTTTCGGCGGCCGCCAAGGCGCGGTGCAGCATGAGCATGTTCGCCAGGACCGTCAAATCGGTGCCGCCGCGCCGAACGGCCACCGTTCCCAGGGGGACCTCGTAATCGCCTTGCGGCACGTCGGCGGTCAAGTCGAGCGACGACTTTTCCTTGCGTCCCCCTTTGCCGCCGTAAAGCAGCTTGTGCTCGAGAAAGATGACCGGGTTGTCGTCGCGGACGGAGGCCAGCATGAGTCCCTTGGCGTCGTAGGGATTCGACGGGCATACCACCTTCAAGCCCGGCGTGTGCATGAACCAGGCCTCGCTCGACTGTCCGTGCTGTGCTCCGCGATTCGAGGCGCCGACCGGCAGCCGCAGCACCAGCGGCACTCGCACCTGGCCGTCGCTCATGTAGTGCATCTTGGCCGCCTGGTTCACGACCTGGTCCATCGCGCCAAAGACGAAGTCGCCATATTGCATTTCGGCGATCGGGCGCATGCCCGTCATGGCGGCGCCGACCGCGGCGCCGACGATGGCCGCCTCGGAGATCGGCGTGTCCATGACGCGATCGTGGCCGAACTCGTCGGCCAAACCCAGCGTTACCGAGAACCCGCCGCCGAACCCGCCAGGCACGCCAAGGTCCTCGCCCAAGAGGAACACCGCCGGGTCGCCGCGCAAGGCCACAGTCAGTGCGTCGCGCAGGGCCTCGACCATCGTCAGACGCCGGTCGGTCATCGGCCCACCTCCCGATCGGCGAACACGTGCCGATAACACGCCTCGGCCGGCGGGTCCGGGCTACCAATCGCGAATGCTACGGCCGATTCGACCGCGGCCTGGCAATCGCGATCGATGTCGTCCAAACGCGCCAGCGGCTGTTGGTATTCGGTTGACAGCAGCCGCCGGCACTGGTCGATCGGATCGCGCCGCCGCCAGGCTTCGAGCTCTTCCTTGGCGCGGTAATTCCCCGGATCGCCCCGCGAGTGGCCGGGAAAGCGATAGGTTTTGCACTCCAACAGTGTCGGCCCATCCCCCGCCACGGCCCGTGCCACCGCGGCCGAGGCGGCACGATGGACGGCAACTACGTCCATGCCGTCGACGACCTGGCCGGGTATGCCGTAGGCCGCCGCGCGGTCGGCGATGTCGGCGACCTTGCTGGCCGTCGCCAGGGGCGTGGACGCGGCGTAGAGATTGTTCTCGCAGACGAAGATCACGGGTGCGTTCTTGACGGCCGCCAGGTTGATGCCTTCGTGAAAAGTGCCGATGTTTGCCGCGCCGTCGCCGAAGAAGCTGACCGCGACGCGATCGAGCCCGCGGAGCTTGAAGCCGAGCGCGGCGCCGGTCGCGATCGGGATATTGGCCCCGACGATCGCATTGGAAGGCATGGCCCCGACAGAAACGTCGACCAGGTGCATCTGTCCCCCCTTGCCCCCGGCACAGCCGGTGGCCTTGCCCCAAATCTCCGCGGTGATGGCATTCAGCGACGCGCCTTTGGCCAACAGGTGACCGACGGGGCGATGGGTGCTGAAGATCACGTCGTCGGGGCCGAGCGCCGCGCAAACGCCGGCCGCCACCGCCTCCTGCCCCTGGCACTGATGGAGCGTGCCCGGCACCTGGCCCTGGAGGAACAGGCGATACAGATGGTCCTCGTAGCGACGGATGAGCGCCATCCGGCGGTACATGTCGAGAACCAAGTCCAGCGGGAGCGGGCCATCGACTGGCACACGACGGTGCAGCCTGACCGAGGGACGCTGATCGGCGTCCTTGGCATGCGCTTCAGCGTGGTATCGTTTCTCCGCGTCTCCCCCTCTCCGCGTCTCCGCGTCCCTCGATCCCTGTGTTGCTTGCCGTACCTCTTGCTCTGCCTCATCTCCCAGCGGCTCGTCGGCGGTATCGGCGAGCAGTGCGACGACCTGGCCGATCTCGACATGCGCATCGACGCGAGCCAAGACGCGCCGCAGAAAGCCATCGCGAAAGGCCTCGATCTCTTGCGTCGCCTTATCGGTTTCGAGCACGAACAGCGGCGTTCCCGCGGCGACGAAATCGCCCTCCTTGGCCAGCCATGCGACCACGCTTACTTCGCCGCCCGTTGCGCCCACGTCGGGCACGATAATCCGCGTGATCACGTCGCCCTCCCGGCCTTGCCCGCGCTGCCGAAACACCGCATGAATTCCTCGACGGTCCGTTGCATCGCCAATCGTCCGGCGACCAGCACGTCGCGATCCAGGCCGGAGCCGATGACTTGGTACGGGTTTGCGTGCGTTCTCTGTTCGTCGCAGGCGCGGCACAGCGCGTCGAAAAACGCTTGTTTCAGCAAGCTGCCAACGTTGATCTTGCGAACGCCCAGCTCGACGGCCCGGCGCAAGTCGTCGCGGGCCACCGAGCTGGCACCGTGCAGCACCAGCGGCACTCCGACGGCCTCGCGCAGTTCGCTCAGGAGCTCCAGATCGAGATTGACGGTTCGGCGGCCGTGCAGATGGACCTGGCCGACGCTCACCGCCAGGGCATCGACGCCGGTCTGCTCGACAAACCGGCGTGCCGCGGAAACGTCGGTCAGGCGCCGGTCGTCCACGTCGCCGGCCCGATCTCCGGCCACTCCAGCCAAGGGCGCCGGCTCGCCTTCAACGGCGCAGCCGGCCGCGTGAGCCCGCTCGACCACGCGCCGAATCGCTTCGATTTGGTCCTGGGGTTGCCAATCGTCGCGCGAGAGCATCACCAGGTGAAAGCCAAGGTCGATGGCCGCCAGCACCCAGTCGAGGTTGGGCGACTCGTTGAACAACAAGCAGCAAGGGACCGACAATGCCTCGCCGACTTCCCGCGCCATGGCCGCGTACGCCGCCAGCGGATCGGCGAGGCGGCGCTCGGGATGAGGCAAGTAGATGCCGCTGAAACCCAGGATGACCGGCGACTGAACCGCTTCAGCGGCGTCGGCCACGGCCAAGAGCGACTCCAGGTTCCAGCTTTCGAAATAGCCGACGGCGTAACCACCTTCTTCGGCGGCCTTCACGAGCTGGGGGAAATCAACCAATGGCATGCGGCATTTCCAGGTTCAAAGTACGATCCTAGGTGAAGTGCCTGGCCATGCCCAACAGCATGACGCGCCTCCGATGGGGAGACAAGAGGGGACAGTACGGAGAGATCGTCCGGTGTTCGAGACGGCCTTTGAGTAGCTGCCAACGTCACGGACCACCGGGCAAGCCGGTGGCATGGCATGCTGCACGCTGTGGCGGAACAAAACCGGGATAACGCTCCAATCGCCGGACCCGAGCACCTTCTACGGCTCGCGCGCCGCGCGGCTAGACGACTCCCCGGCTCTCGGCTTCGCAGGGTCCACGCCGCCGCAGCGCGACGACGACGCTTGACATCAAGCGAGCGTTGCGAGTAGGCTGCCAAAATTCGGCGATCACCGCAACGGTGTCGGCAAGTGGCCCGCAAGTCGCTACAAAAGACGTTAAAGCAACTCAGGACGGGCAACGCTGCTGAGCGCGCAAAGGCGGCTTTCGATCTTCAGTATTTCGAGAGGGAACGGCAACTCCGTATGCGCGCCCTTATCGCCGCTCTGGACGATCCGTGCGAGCGTGTGCGCGCTCAAGCGGTATGGGCGCTGGCACAAACCTGGCCGCCCGTTCCCGACGCCACACCGCATTTCATTCGTCTCCTTCGCGATCCCGACTTGCGCACTCGTCAGGGCGCCATCAACGGCCTGGGGAACATGGAGCCGGTTCCCGCCGAGGCTGTCGGGCCGCTCATCGCCAGCTTTGACCACCCCGATGCTCAGACAGCCCATGACGCCATCCGTACCGTCGGCGCTTTCGGAGAAGCGGCAAAAGCGGCCGTACCTCGCCTCAAACGAGCCCTGCGCGACCGGCGTTATTCGTCGGCCGCGGCCCATGCACTGGGAGGCATCGGCCCCAGCGCGGCGGAGGCTGTGCCCGCGTTATGCGGCGCGCTGCGCAGCCGAGACGCCGAAACGCGGAACGCAGCCGTCGAGGCGCTGGGCGAAATCGGCCCGGCCGCCGTCGAAGCCATCCCTGCGCTCCTGGCATCGCTCGACGACGAGCGGTTTTTGGCGCGGGTCGAAACGCAGTGGCAAGCTGAACACGAGGGCCCCGCAAGCGAGATCGGCGTGTATCCAACCACCGCCGGCAACTTGCGAGCGCATGCGGCGCTGGCGCTGTGGCGCATAGCAGAGCACGAGCGTGCCGTGCCTATTCTCATGGCCGGGCTGGGCGATGCCAATCGTGGCGGACGACGCGCGGCGGCTGAAGCACTGCGACTCATCGGCCCGCCGGCAGTGCGCGCGGCGGCGATACTCGCCCAGGCCGCTTGTTCCGATCCAGATCCGGCCACTCGCCAGGACGCGCTGCAGGCGCTCGACGCCTTCGGTCCAGATGCGGCCTCCCTCGTGGGGGCGATGATTTACGCCCTCGGCGATGACGACTGGTCGGTCCGCGGTGCGGCAATCGACGCTCTCACGAACCTCGGCCCGGCGGCTCAATCGGCCATCGCGCAACTCTGGCAAATCGTCAGGAACCGGGACGATGGCTTGAGGGTGTCGGCCGCGGGCGCGCTGTGGCGAATTGCCGGCGACCTGGCAACGATCGCCGTTTTTGTCGAGGAAATGGCGGACGAACATCCCGACGCGGCTGAGTGTCGCGAGACCTGCGCGCGGTGGCTGGCAGAAATCGGGCCTCCGGCCAGTTCCGCGTTGCCGGCCCTTCACGCGCGGCTGGCCGACGACGATGAAAGAGTTGTCTCGGTGGCCGCCGAGGCCATTCAGCGGATCACCGGCCGCAGCCCGTGGAACTGAACGTGCTTGCCCACCGAAGGCCCGGCCGACGATTATCGCCTGCTGGTCAACGAAGTGATGCGGCTGATGCTGGACCGGCAACTTTTCGTGAGAGCGGCCAAATCATGCCGGGTCTACTCTCGGTAATCGTCGCGCCGAAAATCGCACGCTCTTGAACGCGGCCGCGCGCTCCTCAAGCGGCCGCTCGATGGCCAGCCGTTCGATCGCCGAACCCAACTGCACTCCCTGGCAGTCGGTATGGTCCAACAGGTACTGAGCGTCGGTCGGATCGGACAGGGCGGCGCCATGGGCCAGCAGAACCACGTCAGGCTTGATCCGCCGGGCAAGCTCGAAATGCTCCTGGCTGCGGCGGGCCGTCTCCTCCAGTGCCGATGCCCCCTGGTAGCCCGTCGCGCCGCCACGGGTGATGCCGGCGTGGAAAATGTAGATGTCCGGCGCCGCGTCGCGCATCAGCCGCCCAGTGTCGTCGGCGTTGAAGGCGTAGCCGACGGTCAGGAGGTCCAATTCCCGAGCCATGGCGAGCATGTTCAATTCGAGCTGGTAGCCCAGTCCGGTCGCTTCCAAGGTCTGGCGGAACTCGCCGTCGAACCAGGCTACCGTGGGGAAATTGTGGACGCCCGAAATGCCGATCCGCCGCAGTTCTTCGAGAAACACCCGCATGTCGCGCAGCGGATCGACGCCGTTGACACCGGCCACGACGGGCGTTTCGCCGACCTGCGGCAGCACCTCTCGCCGCGCCGTCCGGTACACCAGCTCGTTGGCGTCGGCGATGGGCAACATGCCGGCCAGCGAGCCGTAACCTTGCATGCGGAAATAGCCGGTGTTGTAGACCCCGATGATGTCGCACCCGCCGCGCTCGATGAACTTGGCGCAGATGCCGCTGCCGGCGCCGGTCATCACCAGCGGCCGGCCGCGACCGATCTCGGCGTGCAGCCGGTCGAGGAACTCGCGGCGCGTGTAACGTCGGGCCATGTTTAGCCTGCGAGCCTGTCGAGGATGTTGCGGGTAATGCGTTCGACCTGCGGGTCGTGACCCGTCAAGCCCCGCACCCACTCGGTGCAACCGGTGGTCACGACGGTGCCGCCGCGCGTGTAACAACCGAGCACGGCGGCCCCGAGCGGCTCGACCCGGCGGGCCGTCCCCTTGCCGTAGAGCGCTTCGGATACCCATAACAGCGACTGATCGTGCTTGCTGCTCAACCCAGCCGTCGCCGTGCCCAGGATCTCGAACCCCTCGGGCGTGCCGTCAGCGTGGGTTGGCACCGGCAGGCCGTCCTGCAAGACGAACCGGCAGCCATCGCACTCGTAGCCGACGATTTGGTCTTTGGCCCCGAGCTGGTCACCCTGTTTCAAGCCGGTGCCGGCGAACAGCCAGTGGTCCGGCCTGTGGATGGTATAGCTGCCGCTGCCGCCGTGCTCGAAGAACCGGTGATAGCCGGCGTAAGCGAAGCTGACGCCGGTGAGCCGGTTTTCGGGCCGCCCGACCAGCTTGTTGCTCCACATGCCGGAGAGCAGCCGGTGGTCGGTGCCATTGTAGACCGGATCGAGGTGGAAGTCCTGTTTCCAGCTCACCAGTGCCCGGCCCTGGTCCTCGGAGCGGACTTGCCAGAAACAGGTGTTGCCGCTGAAGAAGGCCACGTTCCCGCCGTCGGCGATGAACTCTTCGATGCTATCGCGCATCGGCGAGGACCAGTATTCGTCGTGCCCCACGCTGAGCACGAGCTTGTAGGGTTTGACGATTTCGGGGCGGAATTCCAGATCGGAATTGACGGCAAAGTCGATCTGGTAGCCGGCCTCCTCGGCCCAGGCGACGAACGGTTGCTCCCATTTCCGCCAACCGCTGTAGCGGCTGGTGAACTGGTCGCCCGGCGCGAAGCCGGCATAGGGACGGTCGAACGAGACGCGTCGGCCTTGCCCCTTGGGCCCGCCGTAGAGGCTGGTTCCGCCCCAATTGTTGTAGGCGTTATAGGTGTTCGTCGCGAGCTGCAAGAGGATTCGAGCGTCGCGAGCGGGCTGCTTCGGGCGGACGACGAAGAAAGCCTCTCCCTGCGCGGTTTTCCCATTTTCCTCCGTGGTTCGCAGCAGCACCTGATAGTAGCCCGATCGCCACTCATTCGATACCGGGGTGGCGCAGGCGACGGGCCAGCGGCAACCGTGGCTCGAAGCGTCGTCCGGGACCGGTTGCGTCGCGCCGGGAAGTTCGTCTTTTCGGAAAACGACCTGACGCGTTGCGCCGACGCGAGCGATTTCGATCGCGTACTTCGCGGCGCTGGTCGAAACACACAGTCCGGCCTTGTCCCCGGCCTGATAGCTCGATTGGTCGGTATAGGCCGCGATGAAGGGCACCGGCTGGTCGTCGGCCGCGGCGGTTTCAGCCAGTTGGCACAAGCCCGCCGCGCCGGCGACGGAAGCCGTCGCCGCCTTGAGCAGCGTGCGGCGATCGAGGGGCCCGAGTTCCGTTGGATTCATGGTGTGTGCGCCAAGTCTTCAAGTGCGCAAGGCCAAGTGAGGTTTACCTAGTCTAGCCGAAAGGAGCTACCCTTGCGAATTGCTCGTTCGCCATTAACCCGGCACGAAACCTCTAAGGGGATCGCGTCGCACGGCCGCACAAGCCCCTCTAACTCACAATTCGGACGCGTTCATTACTAAGTTCGAGTTTCGCACTTTTTTGACCAGCGAGCCGCCGTAAAACGCGGCTTTGTCGACGTTTTTGCCATATCTGGCCATGGCTACGTTTAACGAAAAACCGTGGTCCTACTTGAAATGCACGCGAATCCAGCAGAACGCCGCGTCAATCGATGTCCGAAAAAAGTGCGAAACTCGAACTAAGATCTTGGACGTTCGCGGCAAAACGCGTCAATGCGGTCCGGCGCGCCGCAGGGGTGGAGGTGATTTCCAGCATTCCGAGGGCGCAGTCAAAGGGGTTGCTCGGGATAAATCGCTTCAGCCTCCAGCGGAAATTGGGCAATGCGGAGGTCGTGGGGGCGGTGGGCGGTACCCACGTTCGGGGTGTCCATTCCGAACTACCGCCGTTTCCTGTCGAATCCTAACTTCCTTTCACGCGCCTTCGTCGACGAGTGCTCAACGACCGGGATGACCACTTTGCAGGCGGCGGTAAATGGAGAGATCTTCTGAAGACTTCCATTGCCAGACGTTCCGACGGTGATAGTACCGTCCGTCTCCGGCGGCGCGCCCCTCGCTTTTTTGGTTCATCCGACTAATGCGTACCTCGTTTCATGAATTCCGAGGATCTTCAGCTTGAAGAATTCTCGGTCGCGGAAGCCGTAGGCTTGACGTTTCATGGTTTTGATCTTGTTGTTCGTGCCTTCCAAGGGGCCGGTAG
>DATLQY010001168.1:0-2620 GCA_035534975.1 Pirellulales bacterium | reverse complement strand
TGGGAGTGCCACAAGATCTGCCACTCGGTCGACACCGAGGGCATGGCGATTGGCGATCTCATGGGCAACGGCCGCAACGAGGACGTGGTCGCCTGCCACTACGACAGCAGCGGCCTGCTCTGGATCAACTTCTCCGGCAAGGAGCCGGTGGTGCACCAGCTCGGCGCCCGCATCCCCAGGCCCACGCCGAAAACGCCGCCCAAGCATCCCGTCTGGCCGCCCGACTTCGGCCAGGGCGACGGCCACGGCGTCGGTATCGGCGACCTCGATGGCGACGGCAAAAGCGACATCCTCACCCGCCACGGCTGGTTCAAAAACGTCAACGCCGCCCAAAACCAGTGGGAGTGGCGCCCGGAGTGGGAGTTGAAGGAGGAGGCCGGCTTCCCCATGATCGCCTACGACGTCAATGCCGACGGCGTCATGGATTTCATCTACGGCAACGGCCACGACTACGGACTTTACTGGATGGAACATGTCGGCCACGGTTCGATCAACAGTCACTGGCGGCAGCACCTCATCGACGACTCCGTCTCCCAAGTCCACGCCATCGCCATGGCCGATCTCGATGGCGACGGGCAGCCGGAGCTGATCGCCGGCAAGCGCTACCGCGCCGATCCCAACCCCGGCCAGTACGACCCGCTCGCGCTGCACTACTACAAAATCGACCGGCGCACGCAGCGCTTCACGCGCTTTCCCATCAGCTACAACGGCACCGCCGGCGCGGGCACCACCATCATCCCCATCGACATCGACGGTGATGGCGATCTCGACATCATTGTCGCCGGCCGCACCGGCGTGCACTGGCTGGAGAGCTACCGCGTGGGCAGCCCCGGCCCCCGCGACGCCGTGCGCGACAAGGAACTGCTGTACAACTACGATTGGCCCTTTGACGGCGAGGGCACCGAGGTCGGCCAGCAAAGCGCGCCCACGGACGACTCGACGCCGCTTTAACACTGGGCCAGCCGACGTTTTTGAAAGGCGTTCGATCGCAACAGAGGTAATGGGAGATGGGAATTTCATCCGCAAACAAGATTTCAAGGCGTAGTGCGCTGGCCAACGGAGCCATGATCGCGGCGGGTTTGGCGGTGGGGCCGCTGGCGGCCCGCGCCCAGAACCTTGCTCCGCAGGCCAACAAGGCGCGCAAGATTACGGGGCGGGACTCGCTCAAGTCGCATGCCGCGCATCACGGCCTGCTCGCCGGAACGGCGGTCAACGTTCGCGCCCTCGGCGCCCAACCCGAGTATGCCCGTGTTTTGGCGGAGCAATACGACATCGTCGTGGCGGAAAACGCCATGAAATGGGGCCCCCTCCGCCCCACGCCCGACACCTTTTTCTTCACCGATGCGGATGCGCTGATGGCCTTCGCCGCCGAGCACAAGATGAAGGTACGCGGACACAACCTCTGTTGGCACTCGCAGCTTCCCACTTGGTTCGCCTCGACCGTGACCAAGGAGAATGCTCACCGCTTCCTGGTGGATCACATCACCACCGTCGCCGGGCGTTATCGCGGCAGAATCGAGGCCTGGGACGTGGTCAACGAGGCGGTGCAGGTCTCCGACGGCCGGCCCGACGGGTTGCGCAATGGACCCTGGATGAAGCTGCTCGGCCCGGAGTATATCGACCTCGCTTTCCGGACAGCGCGCCAGGCCGATTCTCACGCGCTGCTCACCTACAACGACTACGGTGTGGAAAATAGTAGCGAAGACGCCACCAAGAAGCGGGCTGCGGTGCTCGCGCTGCTGCGTGGAATGAAGGCCCGCAACACCCCGCTGGACGCGCTGGGCATTCAGTCGCACATTCACACCGGCGGTTCCTTTGGCGCAGGCATTCGCGACTTCATGGCCAGCGCCCGGGACCTGGGACTGAAGATCTTTCTGACCGAAATGGACGTTAATGATAGCAATCTGACTTACAACGACATCGCGCGCACCGACCACGCCGTCGCCGAGACCTACCGCGACTACCTGACGACCACCTTGGCCGAGCCTGCCGTCACCGCCGTGCTCACTTGGGGGTTCACCGACAGGTACACATGGCTGGCTGGCGGCTTCAGGGGGCAGTCTAAACATCCGCAGCGGCCGTTGCCCTTTGACGCCAACTACCAGCCGACAGAAGCCTTCTTTGCCATCCGCGACGCCTTCGACCATCGCAAGACGCCCCGGACGGCCGTTTGAACAAGTCGCATAATCCAGCAAATCGGTCAAGCACTGGGCAGCAAGCTCGCCGAAGCCGAGCCGCTCATCCACCTCGCGCACCAGCTGCAGCCCACCGTTCGAGGTGACCTGCGAGCCCTGGAAATCAACCCGGATCGTGGGGTTGAAACTGAGTTGAAGCGGCTGATTTCGGCTCTCACCCATCAGGGTTCGGACGCCGGAGCGCCTGGGACGCGCTCACACCCGCATAAACATTGACGCTTCCCGCGATCGGTGGCGACAGACTCAGCGCCCAAAAAGGAAATGCGGGGTTGGGCTCGTTGGCCTCAGCCGCGCCACCTTCCAACAGCGCGGCGATCACGTCGGCGGCCGCGTAGGTCCGCGCCCCCGGCGCGAAAAAGCCGCGGATCGCGTCAACGTCGTCGCCCGAGGTGACGATACCGGGTTCGACGTAGCGGCCGGCGCGC
>DATLQY010001167.1:0-6662 GCA_035534975.1 Pirellulales bacterium | reverse complement strand
TGCCCACCGCCTTCTGCTTGCCGACGACTTCCCCCTGCCGGCTCGCTTGCGCTTCGGGTTAGTCTGGTGTGCTCCGCGCTCCGCGGCGGCCTCCAATCCGCAATCCAAAATCCAAAATCCGCAATTCCTCCTCGCGGCCAGCCCGGCAACAGCCCAAGCCAGGGAACGACCAGGCAACCGCCCAGCGTCCAGGCGATCAGTCGAGTTCGCCGGACGGGCTGGCGACAAACGACGACGGCCAGGCTGCCGACCGCCAGGACGAACAGGCTCTCGACCGCCGACCGCGCGAGCCAGTCGTTTACCGTGAGGTGCCAGGGCATGTCAGGTCCTCCGAGCCTGGTCGTCTTGCTTGCGGCGCCGCGCGTCGGCGATGAGCCGCTCGACGTTCTTCAGTTCCGCGGGACCGGCGTCGGACGATTTCAGCAAGCTGACGACGAACTGGTCGATGGCCCCGTCGAACACCAGGTGTAAAAGCCGCGAAGTCTCTCGGTCGCGGCTGTGGCGGGGCGTGTAGACGAACGTCCGACCCCGCGCGCGGTGGCTGACCAGCCCCTTGTCGTCCATGATCCGCAGCAGCGTCTGGACCGTGTTGAAGGCCAGCTCTCCCCCGGGACACATCCGCTGGTGGACCTGGCGGACCGTCGAAGGTCCCAAGTCCCAGAGGATCTTGAGGATCTCCAACTCCCTGCCGCTGGGCGCCGCTTCGCTCACGACGTTGACCTCCGTGGGGGGTTTGTCTACCTAACTTCTTCGGTGATTATGCGGAGAATACGCGACGTGTCAAGAGCGATTACCGAAGAAATTAGGTCATGGAGCCACAACGATTTCGAGAAAGGGGATAGGGGGATGAGGAGGAGATAGGGGGATGACGACGGCAGGATCGAGAAGGGACCCCGCGCGTTATGGCTTCGACGTGGCCGCGGAGCGGCCGAGGAAGACGTTCGGGGCACCCGCGCAGCGGGTCGGCGGAGCGTGGGAACGAGGATTCTTGCGTTTCGCCTTCATCCTTTCGCCTTCATCCTTCCGCCTTCATCCTTCCGCCTTCATCCTTCCGCCTTCATCCTTCCGCCTTCATCGTTCCGCCTTCATCCTTCAACCGGTAGAACTTCACGGCGTTGTCGTGAAACAGCTTGCGCCGCTCTTCGAGCGGGCGGTCGGCGACGATCGCGCGCAAGGTCTCGACCCACTGGCGGAAGCTGGCCGCCAGCGTGCATACGGGCCAATCGCCGCCGAAGACGACGCGATCGGGTCCGAACACGTCGAGCGTGTGGTTGATGATCGGCGCCAGGTTTTCGATCGTCCACTTGCCGCCCGCGCCCGAGGCGATGATGCCTGAGATCTTGCCGATCACGTTTTTCCGTTCGGCCAAGGCGGCGATGTCGCGGCGCCAAATGGTCAAGTCGTCGGCGAGCACGCTGGCATTGCCGCAGTGGTCGAGCACAAAGCGCGTATCGGGACATTGATCGGCCAGTTTCACCGCGTCGGCCAGCTCGCCGGACCGCATGCAGAGGTCGAAACTCCAACCTTGCGCGCCCAGGCGGCGGATGCCGGCGACGAACGGCTTCTCCAGGCAGTAGCCCGGCGGAGTGCCGGGCACGTGCAATACCTGGCGGACGCCGCGAACGTAGGCGTTGCTCTTGTGCCGGTCAAGATACTTGGCGAAGGCGCCGGAGGCCGGCCGGCCGGAGACGACGGCCGCCGCCATCGGGTTGTCGTCGGCCCGGCACAGTTCGGTTACGTAGTCGATCTCGGCGTCTTGCTGGGCCGGATCGACGTCGACTTCCATGTAGACCGTTTTGACCACGTCGAGCCCGGCCGTGGCTTCACGGTAATCGCTCATCACGAAGCTCCTGGCAAGGGGCTCGCCCGGCGTGATCCAGGGGAGTCGGAAACGATCGAGATCCCAAAGGTGCTGGTGCGTATCGACGATGGGCAGCGAGTCGAGCATGTCGGCGGCAGTCGAAAAAAGGGGCGACAGAAAAGGCGACGCAGAGCCGACCGCCGCCAGGGCGGCCGACGTTTGCAAGAACGTCCGGCGTTGTTGTTGGAAGGGCACGGGTGTGGTTCCTGGCGTGGCTGTGGCGGGGAGTCGCGCAGTATCAGAGAGATATGGTATAGGAAGAGGGGAAGAGGGGAAGAGGGGAAGAGGGGAGATGCCTCTTTATGGCTGTTGATCTTCCTCGCCGTTGTCGCGCTACCGACGCGGGTCCCCTTGTACTCCGACGTCTTCAACTCTACGTCATGCCTCCACTCCCCTTTTCCCCTCCTCCCCTCCTCCCCTCTTCCTTTCCTCGCCGGTCGCTCGGCTTGATGATCCAGGGCTTCGGGTTCGAGATCATCTTTACTAACTGCCCCAGGATTCTCTCGTACCGAGTGTCGAGATCGCGCGCAATCCGAGGAGATATATAGCGGCAACGAGAGGCGAGTTCGATCCACGTTTGTGTTTCGCTCGCTTCGCACTCCGCTTCGTTCAGCTTATTCAGGAACGCGGCTTCGTATCGCCTCCGTCGCCATGCCTCGGCCAAATTGGCAGCGACCGAACGCGATGCGCGGCGGATTTGGTCCACGAGGCTGAAACGCTCGTCGGCCGGAAATGTCCTCGTAACCTCGAAAACTTGCATGGCGCCATCCATGGCGTCTTGCCACACTCGCATCTCTTTATGGCTGTTGATCTTCATTGTCATTATCTCGGTACGGACGCGTGGCTGATGATCAGCGATCGTCTCCAATTCTACGCCATGCCCGCACTCCCCTTTTCCCCTCCTCCCCTCCTCCCCTTTTCCCATCTTTGTCCCCTACAACCCCTCCGGTTCGTACCAACGCTCGACGATGGCTTCAAAACCTCGGCGCGATCGGCGAAACCTTGACACCCCCAGGGGGTGAGCCTATGATCGACCTAAGAGGCGATTTCCCAAGACCTTTCACTCGCGACGCGGTCCATGAGCATCTGGAGCAAAATCCTGGTCGGGTTCATCTTCCTGGCCTCGCTGGGGTTGATGTATACCGCGGCCAGGTCGCTGAAGTCGCACAAGAACTGGATGACGGCCGGGCAAAGCTATGAAAAGCCATTGCTTAACTCGGCCAGGCAAAGCGAAATCCTCCAAGAGGGCGACGTGACGACGGATCCGCCCACTCCGGGGATACGCGATCTCGGCGTCCGCCTGCACTCCCTGATGGTCGATCGCGGCCGCGTCTGGCAGGGCGTCATGACCGCGTTCCAGCCGGACACCGGCCTCATGGCGGTCAAGATCGATAACTTGGAAAAAGACCAGCTTCAGGAAAAGACTTTGCTCTACGTGTTCGCGGCGCCGGAAGCCGGCGGGTACTTGGGCGAGTTCAGCGTGTTGGGCATTGCCGACACGACGCTTGGACTCACACCCGCGATGCAGTTGCTCAAGGAAAAGAACTTCAACGAGGTCGAGCGCATTGCGAACGCCAGGCAATCGCCTTTGACGATATACGAACGGATGCCCTCCGACCGGCACCTCGTCGACCTTTTCGGCAATAACAAGGACGCGCTGGCGGCGTGGCTGCAAGGATTGCCCCCCAAGGTGGCCGATGAATACGCCCGCGACGGGCAACCCGCCGGACCCGACGATCCACTGGACCACGTGATCAACGGCAAATACGTCCGGCAACTGCGCGATTACGAAGTCTACTTCCACGAGCTGCACGCCCAGAGTTTCAAGTTGAAGGACGACATCGCCGTGGCCACGACCGACAAGGCGATCGCCGAGCGCACCCGCGACGATACGCTGCGCCAAGTGCAGCAGCGCAAGGACGAGAAAGAAAAGAAGCTCGAGCCCGAGTTCGCCGAGGTATCGGCCGAACGCGACCTGATCGCCAAGCACCTCGCGGCGCTCGAAGCACGGTTGGCCGAAGTCGCCAAGGAGGAGGCCGATCTGCTGGCCGAGATCGAGGCGAGAAACAAGGAATGGACCGACTTGCAGACGCGCGCAGCCGAGCGGCTGAATGAGTTGATCGATGGCGCGAACGCGGGCGGGTCGTAGGCGATTTTGCATCGGCGATTCTGGATCTGGGCCGTGATCCAGCTATCCAGAACCTAAAATGGAATGGCAAGCGGCACCCGCTCCCATGGGACTCTCCGACCGCGATTACGTGCGAGATCAACCGCGCGGGTTCTTCCTGGGCGGCGACCGCTCGATGGTCGCCAACCTGATCCTGATCAACGTCGGCGTCTACCTGGCGGACTTACTGTTCGATCAAGCCATCAGCGAATGGGGGATGCTGTGGTCGGACCTGTTCCAAAAGCCGTGGAACGCATGGCAATTGCTCACGTGCGGGTTCCTCCATGCGCCGTCGGTCATGCACGTCGGCGTGAACATGTTCGAGCTCTGGTTGTTCGGGACCGACATCGAGGCGATCTATGGCAAGCGGGAATTCCTGCGGCTTTACCTCTCGTTGATCGTGTTGAGCTCGCTGGCCTGGGTCGCTTCGGAAAACCTGCTGGTCCACCCGGCCGAGCCGGTGCCGATGCTGGGCGCCTCGGGGGCGGTGTCGGGCGTGCTGGTGCTGTTCGCGCTTCACTTTCCTCGGCGTTTGATCTACATCTGGGGTGTCTTGCCTGTCCCGGCCTGGCTGCTTTGCCTTTTGTTCTTGATCCAGAATCTGGTGGGCTTCGACCAGGTGTTGGCCGGCCACCACCTGGGGATCGCGTTCGCGACGCACCTGGCGGGCGCCGCCCTGGCTTTCGTCTATTACTCGACGGGCTGGAACCTGGGGCGACTCGTTCCGCGGCGGCTGTCATGGAGCATGTTCCAGCGCCGTCCCAAGCTGCGCGTGCATGAAGCGCCGCCACGCGAGGAAGACATCGGCCGGCAAGTCGACCGGATCTTGGAGAAAATCACCCGCGAGGGCGAGGCCAGCCTGTCCCAGGCGGAACGCCAGACGTTGGAAGAGGCCAGCCGGCGTTACCAGCAGCGGCGAAAATAAGTAGTTGCCGGTCACGCCCGCGTCAAAAACTCCTGCGTCTCCATGACCCCCAGAGGAAGCAGCCATCGACGCTCCATTGGAAACCGCGCCGACTGCGCCCGGCTGGGCGGGTCGTTGCCGCTTGAGACTTGTTCCCTCCCTCACGGCCGGGCGGTGCCACTTGGGTGGTGGAGCGATTGTCGATGGAGCACCAGTAGTTTTTGCCGCGGGCGTTCGCGCGGATTCACGGCCGCCGCCGGATAAGACTTTCCATGGGCGCGCGGCAAACGTCGGCGGCGCGCGGCGGCGCCAGGAAACGTGCGGCACTTTCCCGCCCGCGATGAGTTGGGTGGCGCCATGAAGGCGCGGACCTGCCCTACCCCAAAGAATCCGCCGTGGCATGGCGGCGACAGCGCCGCTGGCCCCGGCGACCCAAGCAAAAAGGCACCCTATGCCGACGAATATTCCACCCCAACCGTTGCGGCGACGTCAACCGTAGCACTGAGGGGGGCGCGATTGGGACGCCGATTTGCCAGCCGCTAGCGCGGCGTTGGCTGTCGGCGGCGGGATGCCTTTTTGCTCGGATCGCCGGGGCGGACGTCTGTTCCCGTACCCAACCAGCGTGCCCCGCCAGCCACATGGGCGTAGTCCCTCACCCTTCATCTCTGCCGGATCGCGCGCTGCTTCAATCCACCGTGATACACGGGCGAGCCGTCGAATGGGCCTGCGTCGTTTATTTCCGAAGGACTGTACTTGGCGCCCGAGCTTCGGAAGATCAATTGGTTCGGGTGCCGCGCGATCTTGCTGGTAAACGTGCGGACGTCGGAGACGATCGGCCGTAGCTCCTTGGTCAAGTCGTTCAGGTTGGCCACCGCCGAATTGGCCTGCTGGTAGAGGTCGGGGTTGTTGAGCAATTGGCCAAGTGTCCCCTTGGGATCGTTCAGACCCTTGCTGAAGGCGGCCATGTCCGCGAGCACGGCGTCGAGATTGTCCATCGCACTGGCCAACTGTTCGCCGCGTTCACCCAGCGGTTTTGTGAAAAGCTCGACGTTGGTCAGGATCGGTTCGACGCCGGACAAGGTTTCCTTCAAGCCGCTCACCGTTTCCCGGGTCTCTTCGAGCAGCGCGGGAAAACCTGAAATCGCCCGTTTCAAGTCGTCCTTGAGCTGTTGATCGCCCAGCAATTCGTCGACGCTGCCGACCGCGTCGCGAAGTCCGTCGATGGTTTGCTCGACCTTGTCGACGATCCGCTCGAACTGCTGGTCGTTGGCGCCGAGGATTTCATTCACATTATGGGTGAGCAGGCGGATCTCGTCGCTGGTGCGGCCGATGGACTTGATGGCCACGCTCAGGTCGCCCTCGATGTGCGAGATGACGTCCAACGGGCTGGAGCGGACATCGCCTGGGATGCGAGCGCCGTCCTGAATGTATTCGTCGGACTCGTCTTCGTCCGGTTCGACGAACTCGATCACCGCGTCGCCGAGCACGCCGCTGGTGATCATCGCGACCTCGGAGGCGCGTACCTTGTCCTTGAACTTGGCGCTGATCTTGCACGTGACCACGGCGCCATTGTTGTTTTCGTTAAATTCGACGCTCGACACGCGGCCGATCAGGATGCCGTGCTTCTTGATCGGCGTGTTCGCGCCCACTCCGGGGGCCGACTTGAAGTCGATGATCACCGTGTAAGTCCCCTCGACCAGGGAAGGCAACTTGCCGATCAACAGCACCAG
>DATLQY010001166.1:0-4522 GCA_035534975.1 Pirellulales bacterium | reverse complement strand
TGCTTCGCGAGCAATTGAAGTGCTAGCCCTGCCGTTGACGTTGGCTCGGCGGCCAGTGGCGGTTTCGGAGCTGGATAAGGCTTGCGTTGTGGCGGGGGGATTGCTGACGTCGGATGGAATCCGTTGCCTTCCGCCTGTTTGGCATCAGGTTCATTTAGCTTTGCCTGGAGACGCTCCAAGACCAAAATCGCCTCATTTGATGAGGCTTTTAGCTTCTGAAGGGCCGCAATCTTTTCGTCAATCGCGGCGACTTGACGGCGGTAGTCCGCCAGTTCGCTGTCGAGTACCTTAAATGGATCGGCCATAAAAACACTCCATTGCCAAGTGGCGTCGGTCCACTCGTTTTACCCCCGCAACTCCGTCAATGCAATACGGAATCTCGAAAAAGATGGACTGCGGGAATGGCCAGCCCTGGCGCGTCAAGAAACGGCGGTCCATGTCGAGGTTGACAAGATTTGGGGATTCGTCACCGGCAAAGACGCGTCGGCGGCCGGTTTCCGGCCCCCGAAAAATCACGATTTCAAATTAGGACACTACCTGGCACAGCGGACTTGCGTGCAATCGGCAATCGACCTGCTATAGTTGAGATAGTGGACGCAACGCTGGAACCGGCCCATGCCTAAGCTCGACAGCATCACCGTCAAAGGGTTCAAGAGCATCGCTTGCATCGAGGGCCTGCCGCTCGCGCCGATCAACGTGGTCATCGGCGCGAACGGTTCCGGAAAATCGAATTTCATCGGCGTGTTTTCCTTCCTGCATGCCATTCGGGCAGGCCGGCTCCAGGACTACGTCCTGAGGGCGGGCGGCGGCTTCGCAGTGCTGCACTTCGGATCGAAAGTGACGAAAAGGCTGCACATCCACGTTTCCTTCGAAGGCGGCCGGAACCAATACGAGATTGATCTCGAGCCGACGGCCGCCGACGTGTTAATGCCAAATGCTGAAATGATTTACTTTTGGGATAAGGCTCGGTATCCCGGGGGGCCGCATGGCGAAGCAATCTCTCGGGCGGGTAACGAGGCGGGAATCAGCGCGGCGACGCAGTCGAAGATTGCGGCCTATGTGCAAAGCGACCTCGACAGTTGGCGAGTCTATCATTTCCACGACACCAGCTCGACTTCGCCCATGAAGAAGACGGCGGACATTAACGACAACCGCTATCTGAGGGCCGACGGCTCGAATCTTGCGGCATTCCTGTACTACTTGCGCGCGAAGCGCGACGCCTCGTACAGCCTGATCCGCCGGACCGTCCAGGGAGTCGCTCCTTTTTTCGACGACTTTTCGCTCGAGCCCCTGAAGCTGAATCCAGATAAGGTCCGCCTGGAATGGCGGCACAAGGGCTCGGATGCGTACTTTGACGCCTCGTCGTTGTCGGACGGCACGTTGCGCTTCATCGTGCTGGCGACGCTGTTCCTTCAGCCGGAAGAATCTCGACCATCCATGATCCTGGTCGACGAACCCGAATTGGGATTGCACCCTTATGCCATCACCATACTCGCCTCGCTGGTGAAACAGGCGTCGCTCAAGACGCAGGTGATCGTCTCCACGCAATCGCCCCTCTTGCTCGACCATTTTCAGCCCGAAGACGTGCTGGTGGCCGACCGTGTCAAAGGTGGTACGCAGTTGACGCGGCTGGAACCGACGAAGCTGGCGACCTGGCTGGAAGATTACAGCCTTGGTCAACTTTGGGAAAAAAACGAGCTCGGCGGGCGGCCCGCGGCGGAGTAAACCGTTGTCGCGATTGCACATCCACGTGGAAGGCCAGACCGAAGAGACCTTCGTCAACAAGGTGCTCGCACCCCATCTCTATGACCGCGGCTACACGAACGTGAGCGCCCGCCTGGTGGGCAACGCGCGCCAGCGCGACCGCCGCGGCGGCATCCGCGGCTGGAATTCGGTCCGCAACGACATCCTCAAGCACCTCAAAGAGGATGCGGGTTGTTTGGCCACCACGATGGTCGACTATTACGGCCTGCCGCGGACAGGCCCGAAAGCCTGGCCGGGCCGCGAGGCGGCCGGGGATTTGCCATTTCCGCGGAGGGCCGCGACGGTCGAGGATGCCATGCTCGCCGACATTCGTGGCGAATTCGGGGGCGAATTCCACCCGCAGCGGTTTATTCCCTACGTGATGATGCACGAGTTCGAGGGTTTGCTGTTCAGCGACTGCGCCCGGTTCGCCGAAGGCATCGGTCGCCCCGAGCTGGCCGACGAATTCCAGGTGATTCGAGATGCGTTCCATCATCCCGAGGAAATCAACGATTCGCCGCTCACCGCCCCGTCGAAGCGAATAGAAAAGCTCGTGCCAGGCTACGAGAAACCGCTGTTAGGCAGATTGGCGGTCCTCGAGATCGGACTCGACGCCATCCGCGCCGAGTGCCCGCACTTTCGCAAGTGGCTAGAGCGCCTTGAAGTATGGACCGCAGCCCGCAACTAGCGATGCCCAAGCGCAAAAAACCGCCCGAGGTTACGTTTCAGCAGCACATCGCGGATTACCTCGTCCGTGAGCACCAGTATGGCGTGTTGGAGCAGTCTGATATCACCGACACCGAGCATTTCATCGCCGAAGACCAGCTCTGGGCGTTCCTGAAAGCCAGTCAGGCCGACACGTTGAAGAAGCTGTTGGACGATTACGGCACGGACGCGCGCGAGGAAGTTTTCAAGGCGCTGCGCAAGGAGCTGGAGCACACACCGCTTTGGATGCTTTTTCGGCAGGGCCTGAAGGTACGCGGGCTGGAGCTCCGCCTGTTCTATCCCAAGCCGCGCTCCGCCGCGAGCGCCGCGGTTGCCAAGCACACCGAGAACCGCATCACTTTCCGCCCCCACTTATACTTCGGCGACACGAACCAGGAGATTGATTTCGTACTCTACCTCAACGGCCTGCCCATCGTGGCCATGGAGTTGAAACACGAGGCGAACCAGAACGTGCATGACGCCGTGGCGCAGTTCGCCAGGCGCGACCACGCGAAGAAGATTTTCCAGCACCCCTTCCTCTACCTCGCCGCCGACACCAGCGACGTGATGGCCGCCACCGACCCGCGCAAAGAGCAGAATTTCCGCTGGCACAATATGGGGCTGAACAACACGGCCACGAATGCCGGCGAATACCCGGTGGAGTTCCTCTACCGCGAGGTACTCTCGCGGGAGCAGTTGCTCGATGCGCTCTCGTTCTTCCTGATCCGCGTGCCCGAGCGTGAGGCCGAGGGCGACAAGCCGCGGCGCCCCGCCTCCACCGTATTCCCGCGTTACCACCAAAGCCGTCTGGTACGGCGGGTGGCGGACGACATCACGGCCCATTTCGCGACGGCGGGCGACGTCGGCAAAAAGTACCTGGCGGACCACTCCGCCGGCAGCGGCAAGACGCTCTCGATGTGCTGGTTGGCGGACCGGCTGCACAGCCTCTTCAAGCCCGGCACGAACGAGAAGCTGGTCGACATCACCTTCATCCTGACGGACCGCAAATCGCTCGACACGAACATCCGGGACGACATCGACAAATTCACCCACCTCAAGGACGTGGTGGGCATCGCGAAGAAGGCCGAAGACCTGCCGCGGTTCCTCAATCAGCGGAAGTCGATCATCGTCACGACGCAACAGAAGTTCGCCTGGGTGTTGGAGGCGCTTCAGAAAAACCCGGAATTGAAGAAGTTGCGGGTGGCTTTCCTGATCGATGAGGCCCACCGCTCGCAGGAAGGCCACATGGGCGCGGCCATCCGCCTGCCGTTCCGCAAAGGCGACGAACCGGACGACGACACGCTTGAGGAGGACCCAGAAGAGCAGATCGCCAAAGTCATTCGCGAGCACGACGTGAACCAGTTGTTCGTCGCCTTCACGGCCACGCCTGCCCCAGCCACGGTGTCGCTGTTCGGCAAGCCGTTTGATACCTACACCGAGGCGGAGGCCATCGCCGAGGGCTACATCGTCGACGTGGCGACGAGCATCATCTCGTACAAGACCCTCTACAACCTGCATTGCCCCATTGTCCCGCAGCCCGAGGAGGAAAAGCTCTATCCCAAGGGCGTGGTGGCGAAGGCGCTACAGAACGTGGCGTTTCAGGATGACGGCCTGATCCAGTACAAGGCCGAGGTGATGCTCCGCATCTTCGAGAAGGACGTGAAGCCCCTCGTCGATGGGCGAGCCAAGGCGATGATCGTCACCTCGTCGCGTGTGGCCGGATTGCGGTATTTCAACATCGTCAAGGAGAAGCTCAAGGAACGCGGTGCCGACTACAAGGTGCTGTACGCTTTTTCCGATTTCGTCCACCCGGAGACGAACGCGGCCATCAGCGAACACGCCGTGAATGAGTTGCATCCCGGCGAGCTCATCGAAGACCGATTCGAGGGGGACGACTACCGGATCATGGTGGTGGCGAACAAATTCCAGACCGGCTTCGACCAGCCCTTGCTCGCGGGCATGTTCCTCGACAAGCCGGTGCTCGATCGCAACGCGGTGCAGACGGTCTCGCGATTGAACCGATGCCACCACGGCAAGAAAGACGTGGTGGTCGTGGACTTCACGAACAACGCCG
>DATLQY010001165.1:0-2862 GCA_035534975.1 Pirellulales bacterium | reverse complement strand
CATCCGAAAAAAGGGCACCAGAGGAGAGGCCACCGGTACTCCGTGTTACGCAACAGAGGACTCTCCATTTGAATCAGTGCCGTCAAACGAGTTTCACAAATTTGGTTGCGGCCGAAGGCCGCGCTGGGGCGTTCCGTGAAGTGGTGAGACATCGATTCGCACACGGAACGCCACGGAGGGCGTTCCCTACAGAGTCTTTTGCGATGATCCAAGCCTTTGAATGGGTCGTTGATACCGACGTCATGCTTGCAAGTGGTCCCTAGGGGGCATACGCTGGTAGGGGCTTTGCTTCCAAGGGCCAAACCAATGAAAGGTTTCGACCGCTTCCTCATCGACCATCAAGCGTCGACCCGGCGTCATTTCCTGCGGCTTGGGGCGGCCGGTTCCGCGGCGCTTGGCTTGCTGCCGCTGGCGGCCAGGGGCGAGCCGTCCGCACTTGACACGGCCCCCGAACTGGCCGACGCCTTGGAAAAACTCGAATCGTACTTCACGCCTCAAGAGAAGTTTCAAGACGTGTCGCGCGGAATGCCGCTGCCACACTCGTTACCCGACGAGCGGAAGGAGGCCGTCGGACTCTCGCGCGAGACCTGGCGGCTGGAGGTGATTTCCGACCCCGAGCACCCGGCAAAGCTGCGCCAGCCGCTGACCAAGGCTGACGGCACCGCGCTCGACTTCGCGCGGTTGATGCAACTGGCCGAAAAGCACGCCGTTCGATTTCCCAAGGTGATGACCTGCCTCAACATCGGTTGTCCGCTGGGAATGGGCATCTGGGAAGGAGTGCCAATGCGGGAAGTGGTTTGGCTCACCCGGCCTTCGGACGACATTCGCCGGGTGTTCTATTACGGCTTCCACAACGATGACCCGCAGCAAATGTTCAAAAGCTCGCTGCCGCTGGGCCGGGTACTGGAGGATCCGTTCGACTTGCCGCCCGTGATCTTGTGCTACAAGCTCAACGGACAATGGCTCGACAGCAAGCGCGGTGGGCCGGTGCGGGTGGTTGTTCCCGAGGGGTACGGCTTCAAGTCGATCAAGTGGCTTTCGCACGTGGTGCTCTCGAACCTGTACCACGCCAACGACACGTACGCCGACGGCAACAACGACGTCGATAGTCCCTTGAAGTCCTTCGCGGCGACCCTTTCGGTGCCGCGCGAGGTCAAGGCCGGCGCTTCGATCCCGGTGACCGGCTACGCTCAGGTCGGCATTTCGGGACTGTCGAAGGTCCAGGTTTGGATCGCGTCGAATTCGGAGGAATGGCCCGCCGAAGACAAGTTCTTCGCGACCGCCCCCTGGACCGACGCTCCGATTCTTCCGCCGCCCAAGCAATGGGGCGGCGAACTGCCCGAAGGCAAGGTCCCCGAAGGGACGATGGGCTTCGACCCGGCCACCGGCCGACCGCGCACCTGGCCGATGCGCCTCAGCAAGGTCCACTGGGCCGCATTGCTCGCCGGGCAGCGCGCCGGCGAGTATACGCTGCGCTGCCGAACGATCGACGAAAAAGGGATCGCGCAGCCGCTGCCGCGGCCATTCCGCAAATCGGGCCACAGCGCGATCGAGGCCGTGCCCGTCACCGTCACGGCCTAAGGCATGCCAGCCTCTGTAGGGAACGCCCTCCGTGGCGCTGGCGTGTGCTGCCAGACGACGTCGCACCCGCTTCGCGGAACGCCGCGGAGGACGTTCCCTACAGAAATCGACGGGGCGATTCTGGCATTGAAGCGGGTGATTGTTAAGTTGCCTTTCGCTGGAGCGAAAGGGCGTTCTTTCGCTGAGCAAAAGGCGAGTGCGTCGACAGGGCAAACTGTTTCCGAAGGCCTGCCTGATTCTACTGCCGGCCCAGGTTCTTGCCCCGGACCATGGCCGGGGGGCGCGACTGGGCGCCTCCGTGGTGCGACCAATCGGCGTCGTGCGGGCAATGTTCGCGCAGCCACGAGCGCAGGGGAACGTCGCCATCGACGGGGTCGTAAACGCCATTGGCCGAAAGGCCGTCTCCCAGCATCTGCCGGCCGATCGGGTCGAGCCGCGGATAGAGGTGCTCCACGGTCATGGCATCCTTCGGACGCAGCCAGCGGTAGCTATAACCGTACCAGACCACCTTGCGAGTCAGATCCGAAAGATTGGGGCTTCGCGAGTGCCAGATGCGCCGGTCGATCAGCACGGCCGAGCCCGGCTTGACGCAAAGCGGCTCGGCGCCGTCGGGGTTCGATACGCCGTCCGCGGGGCAGTCGATCTGGTCACGCAAATGCGAGCCGGGCACGATCAGCGTGTTGCCACGATCGCTTTGGCTGACATCGGTCAGGTAATAGCCGATTTTGAGCGAAAGCCGCGGGCGCGGGTGCGATTCGATTTCGTCGTTCACGCGCATGCTGTCCTGGTGCCACGCCACGCGCCACGTCAAGGCGCCGGCATCGGCGGGCGGGCTCACGTCGATGTGCGAATGGTACAGATAAATGTTCCATCCCAGGATGCCCCACACCTTGGGCAGCGTCGCCGGCCAGGCGATCAGATCCACCAGCGCCGGATCTTCGTGAACGACGTTCGAGACCGACAATAGCTTGCCCCGGTTTTCAACCGTCCGCTCGCGTGAGTCGATGCAATCGACCGCCGCCAGCAATCGACGGTTCATCTCGCCGTCGAGGGCGTTTTCGACGATCAGATACCCCCGGGAATTGAAGAATTCGCGTTCCTCGGGCGTTAGACGTTGTCTCAGGCATTCAGGATTCATATGGGACTTCGTACTTCGATTTTTCAATCTTGCGGCCAGACATTCGGCCATTCCTGGCCGCGTGCAGTATATACTTCGCGCGACGGACAATGAGAGATTCTGTCACGAGAAAGTGGTGGCTGGTGGCAGAGCGTAAGCGATGC
>DATLQY010001164.1:0-5005 GCA_035534975.1 Pirellulales bacterium | reverse complement strand
TTTGCGGCTGACGAAAGGGCTGTTTCGCTGGAAGAACCTCCATTCCAATTCGGCCGCTTTCGAGACGCCGATCCTCCGGCTCGTCGCCACGTCCCAAGGCCCCACGGCGGCGAACAGACGCAACTCGCGTCCCAACCGCCTTCCGTTGAGTTCCGGCCCGATTCCCAGGGCCTGACAAAGCTTGCCAGGACCACTAAGCAGTTGCCGCCGATCAGCGATGCCGCGCCGCGCGGACATGGCCCCGATCCCCGCCAGCGGTTCGGCGGCGCGTATCAACACCGCGCCCACGCCGTCGCGCTCGGTCGTGAAGTTCAGGCAGAAATGGACACCATAGATCTGGTAAACGTAGATGTGCCCGAACGTCTCTCGCATCAGCGCCGCCTTGTGGCGCCGGATCACCGTGTGCGACGCGGCATCGGTGGTGTACGCCTCGGTTTCGACGATTCGCGCTCTCGATCGACCGACTGCCAACACCGTGCCGATCAGATCGCGGGCCACGTCGAGCGTGTCACGGGCGAAGAAGTCCTGACCAAGAAGCGACGGTGAACGCGTCATAGAATCGGCGGAACCCCCTTGGCCTTGCCATTGATTCTATCGCTTGTCCGGCGGATTGCCAGAATGCACACGCTAACTAGTCACGCCAGTCGACGTAAGCGATGTCGCGGTATAGAATCGTCGCGGGCAACGAAGTTCATTTGTGGTGCCTTCACCCGCTGGAGTGGGCTGCGTCAATTCATGAAGAAACTTGTCCTTGCCCTCGCGGTCGCATTTCGGCTCGCGTCAGCGGAACTGGCCGCCGAATGTAATGCGGATGAGGTGCAAAGCCCCTTGACGGCCGAAGAATCGTTACGGCATTTTCGGCTGGCCGATGGATTGCGTTTGGAATTGGCCGCCGCGGAGCCGCAGGTCGTCGATCCGGTGGCGGTCCGCTTTGACGAGCGGGGGCGGATGTGGGTTGTCGAGATGCGAGACTATCCTAACGCTCCGCCCCTCGGAAAGCCACCGTTCTCGCGAGTCAAATTGCTCGATGACAGCGACGGCGACGGTCGTTTCGAGACCGCGCGCGTTTTCGCCGATCAGCTCCTGTTTGCCACCGGCCTGCAGCCTTGGCGGGGCGGGGTGATCGTTACCTACTCGGGGCGGATCGAGTGGCTCCGCGACGACGACGGTGACGGCCGCGCCGACCATCGCGAGACCTGGTTCACCGGATTCGCCGAGGACAACTCGCAGCTCCGCGCGAACCATCCCCGCTTCGCATTGGACAATTTCATTTACGTCGCCAATGGCCTGCGCGGCGGCACGATTCGAAGTTCACGGGACGATGCCGTGAAACCGATCGCAATCAGCGGCCGCGATTTCCGCTTCGATCCGCGCACGCTCGCCGCTGGCGCCGTCTCCGGAAACGGACAATTCGGACTTTCATTCGACGACTTCGGTAACCGCTTCACATGCAGTAATCGCAACCCACTCATCCATGTCGTGCTTGCCGACGATGACCTGGCCCGCAATCCATACCTGGCTGTTCCGGCCGTGGTCCACGACGTGGCGGCCCCAGGCGACGCTTCGCGCGTCTTTCCGATCAGCCGGAGTTGGACCACATCGAACCTGCACGCTGGACAGTTCACCGCCGCCTGCGGTGTGGAAATCTACCGTGGCGACGCCCTGCCCGCCGAGTTTCACGGAAATGCCTTCACTTGCGAGCCGACGGGCAACCTGGTGCATCGCGAGGTGATCGAGCCGGCGGGGGCGACGTTTGTCTCCCGTCCGGCCGAAGAAGGCGTCGAGTTCCTGGCGTCACCCGACGGTTGGTTTCGTCCGGTCAATTTGGAAACAGGACCGGACGGCGCACTGTACGTGGTCGATATGTACCGCGCGGTGATCGAGCACCCTGACTGGGTTCCCGATGAATTGAAGCACCGACCCGACGAGCGGCACGGCGACGACCGCGGGCGGATTTACCGCATCGTTCCGGCTGAGTGGCGCCTGCCGCCGTCGCCGCGATTGGATGCCGCCTCGACAAACGATCTGGTTGCGCAGTTGGCAAGCGCCAACGCATGGCACCGCGAAACCGCGGCGCGCCTGCTGTATGAGCGCCAAGACAACGCGGCCATTGTCCCATTGGAGGCGCTGGCCAGAGGGGCGGCCGATCCGCGCGCGCGGGTGCATGCTTTGTGGGCCTTGCAGGGGCTGATCGATGACGCCCCTCTCAAGGCCGCCTTGAACGACAGCGAATCCTCCGGGCGAACCGATCCGCAGCGGCGGTATTCCGGCGCAATCCCCCTGTTCATTGCGGCCATTAATCGCGCTCTTGAAGACCAGCATCCTCGCGTTCGCGAACAGGCCGCACGGCTCGCGGCGCCGCATTTGGCCAGCGTAGCTCGGAATTCATTCCGAGGGCCCGATGCCCCGAAGCGGCAAACTCGGAATGAATTCCAAGCTACGCTGCGTTCTCGTGTGATCGAGTTGGCCGACGACGCCGACGCAAGGGTGCGGTTTCAGGTGGCGCTTGCCTTGGGCCAAGTACCGGGCGACGACGTGGTCGCGCCCTTGGCGCGGATTGCCCTGGCCGGCGCCGACGATGTTTGGACCCGCCGCGCCGTGGCGACGGCCGTGCCCGAGCGCGCGGGCCGGTTGTTGTCGCTCGTCACCACCCTCGTCAGCAGTGCCGCCGCGGTCTCGACCGACCGTCTCCCAGGGCCGTCAAATGATGGCCGACTCGCGCTCCTCGGAGAGCTGGCGAGGCTCGTCGGAGCGCGCCACGAACCGCCCGAGATGGCTGCGGCGATCGACCCATTGACGTCGGCGCGTGACGGCGGGCCCGTGTCCCGGGCGGAATTGGCCGTACTGCTTGGCCTGGCCCAAGGGGCGCAGAGTCGAGGCACGTCGTTGCTAGCGGCGCTGGCCGACTCTCCCACAAGCGGCGCGGCGGCGCAAACGCTTTTTCACTCGGCGGCGACCTTGGCCGGTGACACTGCCGCCGACATTGCGTTTCGGATCGAAGCTTGCGCCGCCTTGCAATTTGCCGACGACGCCGTGGCCGTACCCGTGCTGCTCGATTTATTGAAGCGCGACGAGTCGCCGGAATTGCGCGTCCGTGCGGTCGGCGCATTGGCATCCCACCGCGGCGAACAGGTCGGGCGTGCGCTGATTGAAGTCCTGCCGCGTCAAACTCCCGCGGTGCGCGGCGCGGTACTCGACTCGCTCTTGGCGACTCCCGAACGCGCGCGACTGCTGCTCGACGCCGTCGCGGCCGGAACGATCCAAGTCACTGAACTCGATCCATCTCGGGCCGGCCGATTGGTGCGGCATGCCGACCCCGCCATTCGTGGGCGAGCCGAGGAGCTTCTGGCCGCCGCGTTGCCGGCCGACCGGAACAGGGTGCTGGCCGAGTACCGGTCGGCGCTCGACCTGGCATCCGACACCCGGCGCGGCAAAGAAGTCTTCAAAAAGAGCTGTTCCGGTTGCCATCGCATTGGCGAGCTGGGCGTGGATGTCGCGCCCAGCATTTCCGACTCGCGGACCAAGACACGCGAGCAACTGCTGATCGATATTTTGCAGCCCAGCAAGGCAATCGACGCCGCTTTCGTCAGCTTTACGGTGGTCATGGCCGACGGCCGCTCTGAGGTCGGCCTGGTCGCGGCCGAAACGGCGTCGTCGATTACCTTGAAGCAGACTGAAGGAAAGACGGTTACCGTATTGCGCAGCGAAATCGAAGAGCTGCGTTCCAACGGTGTCTCGCTGATGCCAGACGGTTTGGAGCGGGACATTTCGCGGCAACAAATGGCCGACCTGATCTCGTTTATCAAGAACTGGCGGTATTTGGAGGCGAACCTGCCGGCAAGGGCCGGCCCCTGACGCCAGCACGTCGCCACCGTAGCGGAATTCGTGAAAATTCCGACCGTCGGTTGCCTCGCTACACGCTCGAAAATCCATCTCCTAGCTGACAAGCTCCTTAGGTCACGACGTGGCCTCGGAATTCTCACGAATTCCGCTACTCGACCGCGCAATTCAATTGGCGGCTTTGAGCTCCGCAAGGTGCTGGGCGGTCCCGACGAGCCGGTCCCAGTTTTCGTAAATGTACTCGGGGGGGCCGCCGATCTGGGCCACGACCTGCGCCACCTGCTCGGTCGCCACCATTTCGATGGCGTCCCATGGGCAAACCGTCAGCTCGTAGGGATTGGTCTTCTTTTGCGGGATGTGGACACAGACCTCGCAACCGACGCACCGCTCGAGGTCGATCTCGCACCAGCTTTGCAGGTTTTGGAACTGGTCGTATTGCTGGATCTTCATGATGCAATCGACCGGGCAAACCTCAAGGCAGGCCTCGCAGCCGGTGCAGTTGTCGGCGTTGATGACCGCCAGTTCCTTGGGGAGCTTTTTGCGCGGCCCCTGTTTGGCCATCGTTGCGTCCTTCCGTTGAGGTTTTTTTCGTCCAACCGGCACGCCGCCGTGCCTTCCGATACCTAATCATAGAAAGAAATCGGCCGGCAGCCAACCGCTACGGGCGGAAAACGTCTAGCTTTTCCCGCCAAAGACCCCCGCGGCAGCGGGATATCGCGTCATTCGCTCGAATTCACCAGTTCCGGGCGAGGCAAAAACGAGTGTTGCCGCCGGTTTTCGAGCGCACCAACCTCTTTTCTTATTGCCCCCTTACTGAGCCGCGTAGTTCACGAAGTTGCTCAGGGCGTGGGCTAGTGCCAACGGCCAGACGCGACGAAATACGCAAAAAGCGGAACCATAGATTAGCCCAAACTCCAAGGCATTCACAACGCCCGACGGCCCCTGGTAGCAATGATATGTCGCGAATAAAACGGTCGTCAGCAAAAGGCTACCCCAGGTCGAGTTCAGTAGTCGCTCGAAGCGTGGAATCAAGTACCCGCGCATCACCAATTCTTCCGCGAAACCATTCATGGCGCACCCGACGACGAGAGTGCGACGCGCACGGTTTTTGCCAAAAACCGCAGCGACGATACCCGATTGCGAGATCCGGTCTTCCAATGGCGTC